>CBFCXA010000060.1:0-10597 GCA_965601985.1 uncultured Chromatiales bacterium
GAACCGTCGGTCGAAATCGACCTGAACGCATTGATGGCGGAGGTCAGGGCTGAGAGCGTCAACAGCAAGCCCGTGAAAGAAGCCGAAAAGCGCAAGCGGCTCGAGGAGAAGCTCGAGCAGAAACGCATAGAGCGCGAACTGCGGGAACTCGAAAACTTCGATTTCGATTAATCGCATCAGTGAAAGTCGCGGCTCATGCTGCGCAGTTCTGCCAGCAGGCCACTGTGA
The DNA here is from genome assembly GCA_965601985.1 of uncultured Chromatiales bacterium. Classification (GTDB taxonomy): domain Bacteria; phylum Pseudomonadota; class Gammaproteobacteria; order Steroidobacterales; genus J054. Next base: position 229 of record CBFCXA010000060.1, read on the forward strand.
TCTTCCAGGCTGCCGGCGATGATGTGCAGCACCTCGTCCTTGCGCTGCACGCGGCCACGCACCGCCATCAGCCTTGAGTCCAGTAACACCCGGCGCTGACGCGTCATGACCCGCTGCCAGACCACCAGGTTCAGGCAGCCGGTCTCATCTTCCAGGGTGACGAACACCACACCGCCGGCGCTCGCCGGGCGCTGCCGGGTAATCACCAGCCCGGCGGCATAAACCAGGCTGTCGTCCGGTGCCGCATGAACTTCGGCCGCACTCAGCAGCCGGCGTGCCTTCAGCTCGCCGCGGATCAGCGCCAGCGGATGCTGGCGCAGGCTCAAACCCGTGCTGGTGTAGTCGGCGATCACCTGTTCGCCAATCCCGGGGCCGGTGAGCATCGGCACAGCCTCGGTGGGTGCCTGACCGGCAAGCAGCGGCAGCGGCGCCTCGACCCCGGCGACCTGCCAGCGCGCCAGGTAACGATGGCCGCTCAGACCCCGCAGTGCATCGGCTGCGGCCAGCGAACCCAGGGCCGCGCGGTCGAGACCCGCATCCTCGTGCAGCTGCTGCACTGACTCCAGGCTTGCCCGGCGGCGACAGGCGACCAGTGCCTCGGCTGACGGCCTGGACAGTCCCTTGCACAACCGCAGGCCGAGCCGCAGCGCCGGGCGGCCGCCCTCCCCGGCTTCCAGGCTGCAGTCCCAGTCGCTGTGGCGCACGTCTACAGACCGCACTTCCACACCGTGCCGCTGCGCGCACTGCACCAGCTGCGACGGCGCGTAGAAACCCATCGGCTGACTGTTCACCAGCGCACAGGTAAACGCCGCCGGGTAATGATGTTTGAGCCAGGCCGACACGTATACCAGCAGCGCGAAACTGGCCGCGTGCGACTCGGGGAAACCGTACTCGCCGAAGCCGCGGATCTGGTTGAAGATCTGCTGCGCAAACTCAGGCGCATAGCCGCGCTCGCGCATGCCGTTGATCAGCCGCTCTTCGAAAGGCCCGAGGCTGCCACGACGACGCCAGGCGGCCATCGCCCGGCGCAGCCGGTCGGCCTCGCCCGGGTCGAACCCGGCCGCGACGATCGCCAGCTGCATGACCTGCTCCTGGAAGATCGGCACGCCCAGCGTGCGCTCCAGTACCGAGCGGACTTCCTCGCTGGGATAGGTCACCGGCTCCTCGCCGTTCCGGCGGCGCAGGTAGGGATGCACCATGTCACCCTGGATCGGGCCGGGCCGGATAATCGCGACCTCGATCACCAGGTCGTAGAACGAGCGTGGGCGCAAGCGCGGCAGCATGGCCATCTGCGCGCGCGACTCGATCTGGAACACGCCGGTAGTATCCGCGCGACTGATCATCTCGTAGACCGCCGGGTCTTCCGCCGGGATGTCCTGCAGGCGCATCGGCTCACCGTAGTAGCCGCGGATCAGGCCCAGGCTGCGACGGATCGCGCTCAGCATGCCCAGCGCCAGCACGTCGACCTTCAACAGGTTCAGATCGTCGAGATCGTTCTTGTCCCACTGGATCACGGTGCGCTCCGGCATGGCCGCGTTTTCCACCGGCACCAGCTCGTCCAGCGGCGCATCCGACATCAGAAAGCCGCCGACATGCTGCGATAAGTGACGCGGGAAGCCGACCAGTTCCCGCACCAGCATCAGCAAGCGGTGAATGACCGGATTGTCCGGATCGAGACCGGCCTCGGCCACGCGCTCGGCCTGCACCTCGCTGCCGTCCCACCACTGCATCGCGCGGGCCATGCGATCGACCTGCAGCTCACCCAGGCCGAGCGCCTTGCCGACGTCGCGGATCGCGCTGCGCGGCCGGTAACTGATCACTGCCGCGGTCATCGCGGCGCGGTCGCGGCCGTACTTTTCATAGATGTACTGGATGACCTCTTCGCGCCGCTCGTGCTCGAAGTCGACATCGATGTCCGGCGGTTCATTGCGTTCGCGGGATATGAAACGCTCGACCAGCATCGACATGCGCGCCGGATCGACCTCGGTAATCCCGAGGCAGTAACAGACCGCGGAGTTGGCCGCCGAACCGCGACCCTGGCACAAGATGCCGCGCGAACGCGCGAAGCGCACCAGGTCGTACACGGTCAGGAAGTACGCCTCGTACTGCAGCTCGGCGATCAATTCGAGTTCGTGCTCGACCAGCGGCCGAACCTTTCCCGGCATGCCGCCGGGCCAGCGTTCAAGTGCGCCGGCCTCGGTCAGCTCGCGCAGGTAGTCGCTGGCCGACTTGCCGGTCGGCACCAGTTCGCGCGGGTAGGCATAGCGCAACTCGTCCAGGGAAAAATCGATGCCTTCGGCAATCACCAGGCTCTGCTGCAGCAGGGCCGGCGGATAGATTTCGGCCAGCTGCTCGAGCGGCCGCAGATGACGCTCGCCGTTCGGAAACAGGTGATCCACGGCCTGCTCCAGCGGCCGGCCGAGTCGGATCGCGGTCAGCGTGTCCTGCAGTGCCCGTCGGCCACGCCGGTGCATGTGGACGTCACCGGCCGCCACCAGCGGCAGCCCGGTATCGCGGCTCAAGGCCTCGAGCTGGGCCAGGCGCCGGGCATCCTGGCCCCCGGCCAGCAGCTCTACCGCGACCCAGATGCGACCGGCAAAGTGGCGGGCCAGCCAGCGCGCGTCGCGCTCGGTCGGGCGCGCCGGCGGAAGCCACAGGGCCAGGCAATCCGGAACCGTGCCCTTGAGGTCGGCCGGTTCGAGGCGATACTCTCCCTTGGGCGCGGCCCGCCGGCCGAGCGTGATCAGCCGGCACAGCTGCGTATAGGCATCGCGATTGCGCGCCAGCAGCACCAGGCGCAAGCCGTCGACCAGCCGAAACTCGCTGCCGATGATCAGCCGTATATCGAGTTCGCGTGCCGACACGTGCGCGCGCACCACGCCGGCCACCGAGCATTCGTCGGTCAGGGCCAGTGCCCGATAGCCGAGCGCGTCGGCCTGTTCGACCAGTTCCTCCGGGTGGGACGCACCGCGCAGAAAACTGAAATTGCTGATGCAGTGCAGTTCCGCGTAGCCGGAATCAGCAGATGCACTCACCCGAACAACCCTTGCAGGTACCAGTCGCGGCTGCGCAAGTCGCGGAACACCCACAGGCGCAGCCCGGCGGGATTGCTGGCGTGAAAGTAGTCGCGGCGCACGTCCCGACCGTCCCACCAGCCGGTCTCGATACGTTCCGGACCTGCCTGCAGCCGCAGGCGGCCCTGGAAATACGGCTGATCGTCCCGTGCGCGCAGGCGACGCGGCTGCGGCAACAGCCACAGCGGTCGCGGCGCCGATGCTCCGGGCTTTTCAGCAGGCCTGTTCACGGTCTGCAGCAAAGGCTGCCAGGCGAGTTCGGGGCGATGATCAGCGTGCAGGCCGAGCCCGTGCACCGCCGCTTCGCCGAGGCGGGTTTTCAGCCGGGCCAGGAAAGCCGGCCAGTGTTCGGCCGAAGACGTACCGCCGGCCAGCAGGTCGCCACCGGCCATCGGCGCCGGGTCGAGCAGCGACGCACGTAATGCCAGGCCCAGCACCGGCGCCGGCAAACGGGTGACGGCCAGTTTCACGCGCAGCAGCTCCAGCAACTGCCGTGTGCTGGTCGTGACCTCCAGCAAGCCGAGGCGCAGCCAGCTGACAGGGTGATCGGCGTGCTCGAACCGCCACCATAAAAGACTCACGCCGCGCTGCCGGCGGCGCATTGCCTCACCCAGCCGCTGCAGCAGGATTTCCGCCCCCTGCACCAGCAGCTGCTGGTCGCCGGTCAGCGCCGGCAGTTCCAGTTCATCGGCAAAATGCTCTGCCGGCAGGAAGCGCTCACGTGCCTCGGGCGCGCGGCCATAGACCTGGTCGAGCTCGCGCAGCCGGGCCACGCCCAGGCGCCGGGCCAGTCCGTCGCGCGGCAGGCGGCGGCAATCGCCGAGCTGACGCACACCCGTCTCCGCAAGCAGCCTGAGCGGCTTGTCCGGCCAGTCCAGACAGGACAGCGGCAGCGACGCCAGCGCACCGGGCAACGCGTCGAGCGATTCCACGCACTGCCCGCCCTGCGACCTCGCCAGGCAGAGCGCGGCCCGCGCGGTCGGCGCAATGCCGGTCTGCACCCGGTAACCGGACAGCTGCATGGCCAGTACCAGCTGCTCGGTCAGCCGTGCCGTACCACCGAACAGCTTCAGGCTGCCGCGGATTTCCAGTAACAGTGCGAACGGCGGCTCCAGGCTGACCACCGGACTGAAATCCAGGCCGCAGCCGGCCAGTTTTTCCAGCGCGCGGGTTTCGGCCTGCGTATCGCGCGGCAGCAGTTCCAGTGACGGGGCGAGTGCCAGCGCCGCGTTGGCCGGCAATCCGGGACGCACGCCCTGCGCTGCCGCGGCCGAACTGCAGACCAGCACGCGCGGCTGGCGTCCGTCGGACAGCACGGCCCGGGCAGGCGTCTCGTCATCAGGCAGGCATTCCAGCGGCAGCTCGGGCAGATGCGCGGCCAGCCACAGCTGCCGGCCAGTATCCTGTGATGACGCGTCGGGCGTCGAGGCAGCGCGCGGCCCGACCACTCGCAGGTGGCGTTTTTCGTCATCGGCCGGGCGGTCTCCGAACAGCGAAGGCTGTGAAGGCAGGTCAGTCATGCGCGCCCCGATCAGGCGTTCAGGACCAGTTGTTCGGGTTTCCCCCCACGTTGCTTGAGAATGACCACATCCAGCCCGGCATCGGCGGTGGCCGCAATCGTCAGACGCAGTCCGGCCGGCGAACGCTGGCGCTGAAAGGACTGCGGGCGCATCAGCACCGCCCAGCTGCCGGAGGCTTCGGCGGCCAGCTGCAGGCGGCGCAGGCACTGGTCATCGGCGGCTTTGCACCAGCCGAGTACCGCGGCGCAGGCACCGCAACGCAGTGCCTGCTCCAGGGTCCAGAATACGTCCTGCGCCGCTGAGCAGCGCGTTACCAGCACCCTGGACACGTCCACGCCGGCCGCCTTGAGGGCGGGCGCGTAAGGAATATAGGGCGGATCGACCAGCACCACCTGGCCCGGCCCCTCCGTGGCCTCTCTCCGGGTCAGTAGACTCAGTGCCGGCAGCAACAGGCGAAATTCGCCCTGACCCCATTGATCGGTCAGCAGCTCGCACAGGCTGCCCAGCGGCCATCCGCCAGCCAGCGCCCGGTCCAGCGGCTCATGCCCGGTGCCGATCACCGCGGCACGGCTATCGGCGACACCCCTGCCACGCCAGATGCGCGGATGGGACAGCAGTTGTTCGAGTTGATGCCTTGCCGACATTTCTTGTTATGGCTGTTGCGCGCGAGATCAGTGCAGCATGGGCATCCCGTTGCGCAGCAGGCCGACGACCACGCCTTCGATCACCATCGACTGCTCGCGCAGGTCGACTTCGATCGGCTCGAACTCCTCGTTCTCCGGCAGCAGCCGGCATACGAAGCGGCCGTCCTGGCGATAGCGCTTGACGGTAACTTCGTCGTCCAGGCGCGCCACCACGATCTGGCCGTTGCGTACTTCCGGCGTGCGGTGTACTGCGACCAGGTCGCCGTCGAGGATGCCCGCATCGCGCATGCTCATGCCCTGCACGCGCAGCAGGAAATGCGGTTTCGGATCGAACAGCGAGGTATCGATGCGGTAATGCCCCTCGATGTGCTCCTCGGCCAGGATCGGATTACCTGCCGCGACCCGGCCGACCAGCGGCAGGCCCAGCTGGTCGCGCAGCGAATCCTTCAGGCGTATGCCGCGCGAGGTGCCCGGAAGCAGTTCCAGCGCGCCCTTGCGCTGCAGGGCGCGCAAATGCTCCTCGGCTGCATTGGCGGAACGGAAGCCCAGGCTGCGGGCGATTTCCGCTCTTGTGGGAGGCATTCCGGTTTGTTCCATAAAATCTTGAATAAACTCAAGAATCTCTGACTGTCTTCGCGTGAGTTCTGGCATGCTGGCACCCAGGTACTGTTTATCTGTACAGCTGTAATCATATACAGACTTCGGCGCGTTGCAAACCAGGCCTGAGGGGTCCGGGATTACGCCCGGCATGGGCATTGCACCGAACCGGCGGCTGACGGCCGGAAACACCGTAAAAAAACCCGCGGCAGCAGCGAGACCGCACTTGCCGGCCAGGTATTTCCGCCTCGCGCGCAGGCCCGGAATCCGTTGAGATTTAACATTGTTTCCGTCATGATTGCGCCGTCTAAGGAGGCCTGCCGCGGCAGGATTCTGTTCAGGCATGTTGTTTTTAGATTTGAGGATTCGTTGATGACCAATACTTTCCAGACAGCGATCAAGGCGGGCGTCGTCATGCTCGCGATGCTGGTAGCGGCCGGCTGCAGCACGATCACGGAGGCCCAGTTCAATGAACTGAGCGCCAAGGTAGACCGCCTCGCTGCCGACGCGAGCCAGGCCAAGTCCGCAGCCGATGCGGCTGGCGCCAGTGCTTCGGAAGCACGCCAGATGGCTTCGGGCGCGCAGAGCACCGCCAACCAGGCGCTGAATGCGGCCAACCAGTCGCAGGCCTGCTGCGATGCTACCAACGAAAAGATCGACCGCATGTTCCAGCGGAGCCAGTCCAAGTAAGGACCGGTTGAAAGGGCTACCAAAGCCGCGGCTCTGCCGCGGCTTTTTTTTGCCCGCCGTTCGGGCAACGCGGGCGCGGTTCTTACCGGCTCAGGTCACCGATGGACACGACGCTGGGGCGCTCGGCGGCGCGGCCGACCACTACCGGCACGCCGCGCCGCTCGCGATAGGCCGTCTCGATCCGGTCCCAGTCGACTTCGGCCGCACGCCCGGCCGTCGCTGACACGTACAGCTGGGTGATCTGCGTCAGGCCACGGCCCGTCGCCAGGTCGTCGTCCGACAGCGGCGCGTGCACCTCGAGTAACAGCTCGTCTCCGCTCCAGCCCATCTTGTAGGGCTGATTGACCAGCTGCACCGGCGTTTTCAGGTTCACCTGCGGGTACAGCCAGGCGATGTCTTCAGGGTACATGCGGATGCAGCCGTGCGTGACGCGCATGCCGATGCCGGCCGGCCGATTGGTGCCGTGGATCAGGTAACCCGGCACACTCAGCCTCAATGCATGCCGGCCGAGCGGATTGTCCGGACCCGGCGGCACGATGCGCGGCAGCGGGCGGCCTTCGGCAGCATGTTCGGCGCGTATCGATTCCGGCGGGTACCAGGCAGGATCCGTAGCTTTCGCCACGATCGCCGCGCGGCCCAGCGGCGTTCCCCAGTCCATGCGACCGATGCTGATCGGAAACGTCGACACCCGCGGCACTTCCCCGTCGGCTGCCGGCGGGTAGTAGTACACGCGGTATTCGGCGATGTTGACCACCAGCCCGTCGCGCCGGCTTTCCGGCAGGACAAAGCGGGTCGGCAGCAGCACTTCGGTGTCGGCGCCGGGCAGCCAGACATCCACGTCCGGATTGGCCGCGGTGATCTCGGTATAGCCGACGCCGTGCCGCCGGCCGATGTCGATCAGGGTGTCTTCGTAAACCGCCTGAACCCGTCCGATTGCGCCGACGACCGAATCCCCCGGCAGCAGCGGGAACACGTCGGCGACCGCGATGGCCGGCAGCAGCATGGCGCACAGCGCCGGCAGCAGGTCTTTATATCGGGACAATTTGTACATCACAGGCGACCCAGTATCGGCAAGGCGAGCGCGTAGACAAGTGCAGGAATCAGGATTATGCCGATAAGATTCAGACGCAGGCCAGCCCGACTCATCTGTGGCAGGCTGACCTGCCCCGAGCCGAACACGATGGCATTGGGCGGGGTCGCGACCGGCAGCATGAAGGCACAACTGGCCGCAATCGCCGCGGGAATGATCAGCACGAAAGGATCCAGCCCGAGACCCAGCGCCACCGCGTAAAGCACCGGGACCAGCGTCGCGGTGGTCGCCGTGTTGCTGGTGATCTCGGTAAGGAAAATCATCATCGACACCACCGCCAGCACGATGACCGGCGCCGGCAGGCTGCCGAGCCCCGAGGCCAGTCCGCCGAGATAGGCGCTGAAACCGGAGCGATCCAGCGCCGCGGCCAGGCTCAGCCCGCCACCGAATAGAATCAGCAGCCCCCAGGGCAGCCGCACCGCGGTGCGCCAGTTCATCAGGAACTCGCCCTGCGAAGGGCGCACCGGTGTGACAAACAGCACCAGCGCCGAGATTACCGCGATACCGGGATCCGTCAGCCCCGCCAGCGGCCGGCTGCCGCCGATTTCCAGTTCATTCAGCAACGGACGCGTGACCCAGGCGGCGGCGGTTGCCAGGAACACCGCGAACACCAGTCGCTCGCCGCGGCCGGGCGCACCGAGTTCGTCGCGCAGTTTCGCCAGCAGATCCGTAACACCTTCGATGGGTGCCGGTGGCAGCGGAAAAATCCACTTGACCAGCAGCCACCAGGCCAGTGGCAGGAACACCAGGACCAGCGGCAGGGCAAAACTCATCCAGGTCAGGAAACTGATTTCCACGCCTATCTGCCGCTCGATGAACGAGACCACGAAGACATTCGGCGCGGTGCCGATGATGGTACCGACCCCACCGATCGAAGCCGCGTAGGCGATGCCGAGCAGCAGTGCCAGGCACAGGTTGCGACCTTGCACACTGTCGCCCTGCTCTTCAGGGATCAGCGCCAGCACGCTGAGTGCGACCGGCAGCAGCATGATCGTGGTCGCGGTGTTGGTGACCCACATACTGATGAAGGCAGCAATTAACATGAACGCGCCGACCATGCGCGCAGGCCGCGCACCAACCACCGACAATACGCGCAAAGCCAGTCGCCGGTGTACGCCCCAATGCTCCAGGGCCAGCGCAAGCACGAAACCACCGAGAAACAGGAAGATCAGTTCGTGGCCGTAGGGCGCCGCAGCTTCGCGGATGCTGGCCGCCCCCAGCAGCGGAAATGCGGCCAGTGGCAACAGCGCGGTGGCGTAGATCGAGATTGCCTCGGTCATCCACCAGATCGCCATCCACAGCCCCACGGCCGCGGTCGCGCGCGCCGCGGCGCTCAGCGCTACGCGGCTGCCATCGGTCGAAACATAACTTTCGGGTAACAAGGCCAACAGCAGCAGGCCGGCAACGGGGCCGATGATCAGCGCCGCTAATCTGACACGCCGGGTCATCAGTAACGAATCAGGGAAGCCCCCCAGGTGAAGCCGCCACCGAAGGCTTCCAGCAGCAGCAGATCGCCACGCTTGATCCGTCCGTCGCGCACCGCCACGTCCAGGGCCATCGGCACCGAAGCCGACGAGGTATTGCCGTGATCCTGAACGGTCAGGATCACGCGCTCCATCGACATGTCAAGTCGTTTGGCGGTAGCCTGGATGATCCGCGTATTTGCCTGGTGCGGAATCAGCCAGTCGATTGCGTCGTGCTCCAGGTCGTTCGCGCCCAGGGTCTCCTCGGCCACCCCCTCGAGCGTCTTGACGGCGACCTTGAATACTTCGTTGCCCTTCATCTGGATGAACGGGCCCTCGATGTCCTCGGGACCGCGTTGCTTCGATACGCCATAGGGGTTGTAGAGCAGGTCCTTGTAGTGGCCGTCGGCGCCGAGGTGGCAGCTGATTACGCCGGGTTCCTCAGCGGGTTGCAGCACGACTGCACCGGCACCGTCGCCAAACAGCACGCAGGTCGTCCGGTCAGACCAGTCGACCATGCGCGACAACGTCTCCGCGCCGATCACCAGTGCGTTGCGCGCCTGGCCCGATGCAACAAAGCGATCGGCGATGCTCAGCGCATACAGGAATCCGGTACAGGCGGCTTCTACGCTGAACGCCGGACAGCCCCGGATGCCGTAGCGTTCCTGCAGCAGGCAGCCGACATTGGGGAACACCTGGTCAGGCGTGCAGGTACCCACGACGATGAAATCGATGTCCCCGGGACCGATGCCGGCCGCTTCCATCGCGGCACGACCCGCAGCTTCGGACAGGTCGGCAGTCGTCTCACCGTCTGCGGCGATGTGCCTGCGCTCGATGCCAGTGCGTGCGCGAATCCACTCGTCGGTGGTGTCGACCAGCTGCTCGAGATCGGCGTTGGTCATCACGCGTTCGGGCAGGTAGCGGCCGGTGCCGGCAATCCGCGAATACATGTCAGTGACTTTCCAGCTGTTGTATCAGCAGGCTGATTTGTTCGGGCACGCCCTTCTCCACCTCGACCACCGCGACCTCGATCGCCTGAGCGAATGCCAGGGCGTCTGCACCGCCATGGCTCTTGATAACGATTCCGTTCAGGCCGACCAGGCTCGCGCCGTTGTAGCGTCGCGGATCCAGGCGCCGACGCAATGAGCGCAGCACCGGCAGCGCGACCAGTCCGGCCAGCTTGCCGTACAGGCTGTAACGGAACTCCCGTTCGAGAAAATGCGAAACCAGCCGCGCCGTGCCCTCCATGGTCTTCAGCGCAATGTTGCCGCTGAAGCCGTCACAGACGATG
>CBFCXA010000061.1:0-10543 GCA_965601985.1 uncultured Chromatiales bacterium
TCTGCCGACCGACACGCAGTACCTGCCGATTGAAGGGGGCGACCACTACCAGTTCGGGAACTTCGCCGGTGCGCCGGTCAACGCGAGCATCAGCCTCGAAGAACAGCACCGCGTGATTCTCAAGGCCACGCTGGGCGCGCTGAACGCCCACCGCGGTCGCTGAACCGGTAAAAAAACGGGCTGGCCCCAAACAGAGAGGCCAGCCCGCTATATCCCTGAAATGCTCGTCCCTAGTGGGTGACGACGCGATCCAGTTCTTTGGCCTGCTTGACCCAGTCTTCAACCTGCGACTCTGACGGCAGCGAGCGAACGAGCTTCTTCTGTTCGTTCACCTCGGCCATCTTTGCAGTCAGGTTGGCGGCATTGCGCTGGGCGAGTTCCGGCACGCTGTCGACGCCGGAGCACTCGAGCAGCTCGGCGTACTCACCGCCGACGCCATTCACCCGCATCATGTCCGCGTGATTCACGAACTTCAGCACCTGGCCTTCCGATACGCCGGATTTCTCCGCGATCTCGGCCCGGCCTTTCTTGGAAGCGCCAGCTTTGAGCAACGCTTCACAAGTCGCGATTCCCGCTTCTTCGAGCTTGGCGCTGATCGCCGGCCCGACGCCTTCTATGGTCTCCAGTTTGGCCATTTCGTTCTCCTCTTAACCTAAATCATCGAGTCGCCCAGAGACTCGACCATGCATAATTCAAAGATGGCTGATGCGGCCGTGAATTCAGCTTTTCAGGACGAAGGTCACCTTCATACGAACGCGGTATTCCTTGATCTTCCCGTTCTTGATTTCCGCGTCCTGGTCCTGAATCCAGGCCCCGGTGACGTTGTCCAGTGTTTTGCAGGCCCGCTTGATGCCGGCCTCGAAGGCATCCTCGAAACTCTTCGACGACGCGGCGACGATTTCCGTAGTGCGTGCGACACCCATGGTGGTTCCCCTTGCTGGTCTTGTTGGTTGTTGAGTGATCAGCCGTCGCTGATGCGGCGGCTGGTGCCTGGTTTGGTGTCATGCTCTCGCTGCGGACCGTGCTCGCGGCAACCCACGCTATGCTGACTCCAACCTCTGTTTCTGCTAACAATCCTAGCAGACACGGCGGGCCGCTCGAGTCGGGCCAGCGGCAAGGTCTGGAAAACCTGCAATTTAGGGATCTCTGTCGAATATGGAAATAGAATTTTTCGGCGCCGCCGGTGAGGTGACCGGGTCCTGCCATATCCTGCATATCGACGGGCGTCGCATCCTGCTCGACTGCGGGATGATCCAGGGCGGCCGCCGGGCCGAGGCCCGCAACCGCGATGAGTTTCCCTTCGACCCGTCGGCGATCGACGCGGTCATTCTAAGCCATGCGCATATCGACCATTCCGGCCGCCTGCCCCTGCTGGTGAAACGCGGCTACGAAGGCCCGATCTACACGCACCAGGCGACCCGGGACTTCGGCTGGATCATGCTGGCCGACTCGGCCGGGCTCGGCGAAAAAGACACCGAACGCGAAAACCGTAAGCGCCGCCGCCAGGGCAAGCCGCCGCTGGAGCCGCTGTACACCGTGGCCGATGCGGACAGAGCCTGCGAGCAGATGCGCGCGCTCCGGTATAGAGAGCCGGTAGACGTCTGCCCGGGCGTGCGCGCCGAGTTCATCGACGCCGGGCACATTATGGGATCGGGCGTGGTCTGCCTCGAGTTAGAGGAAGGCGGCCTCAAGCGTCGGGTGGTATTCAGCGGCGACCTCGGCCAGTACGACACGCCGATCCTGCGCGACCCGGAAAGCCCGGGCCAGGCCGACCTGGTGCTGATGGAACACACTTACGGCAACCGCTTCCACCGCGAACGGGACGCCACTATCGACGAGCTGGCCGAGATCATCGCGACCGCCGACCACCGGCACGGCAACATCCTGATCCCGGCCTTCGCGGTCGGGCGCAGCCAGGAACTGCTCTACCAGTTCGGCAAGCACTTCGACGAGTGGAATCTCGGCCGCTGGCGGATCTACCTCGACAGTCCGATGGCGATCCAGGCCAGCGAAGTCTACTGGCGCTACCCGCACCTGTACGACGAAGACGCGACGCGATTGCGGCGCGAGCACGAGGAAATGCCGGTGCTGCCCAACCTGGTGATGTCGAGCACGGCAGACGAATCACGTCGTATCAACGAACTGAAAGGCGGCGCGATTGTTATCGCCGGCAGTGGCATGTGCACCGGCGGCCGCATCCTGCATCACTTCAAGCACAACCTCTGGCGCGAGGAATGCCAGGTGGTGATCGTCGGTTACCAGGCTCAGGGCTCGCTGGGCCGGCGGCTGGTCGACGGCCACGACGAGGTGCGCATCCATCACGAGAGCATTCGCGTGCGCGCGAAGATCAATACCGTAGGCGGACTGTCCGCGCACGGCGATCAGGACGACCTCGCGCGCTGGTATGGCGAAATCGACGGCCGCCCGCCGGTCTGCCTGGTGCACGGTGAGGCTGAGGCTGCGGAAGAATTCGGTCGGCGGCTGGAGCGCGAAGGCGCACCCTGGGTCCGGGCCGCGCGACCGGGCCTGCGCGTAGACCTCGGCCAGCTACAATCGACGCCGGCGTAACAGGCGGGATAAAGCAATGCAGGACTTCGAAAAGCTCGGTGCTTTTTACCTCGGCCGCCGCGCCGACCCGCCGGGCGACGAACCCGAACTGATTCTCTACGACTCCAAGGACCTGACCACGCATGCCGTGATCATCGGCATGACCGGCAGCGGCAAGACCGGGCTGGGCGTCGGCATAATCGAAGAAGCGGCGATGGACCGGGTGCCGGTGATCGCGATCGACCCGAAGGGCGATCTTGGCAACCTGCTGCTGAGTTTTCCGAAACTGCGCGCGCAGGATTTTGCACCCTGGGTGGACCCGCGCGCTGCTACCGAGAAAGGCCAGACTCGTGAGGAATTTGCTGCCGGCACCGCGAAACTCTGGCGCGACGGGCTCAAGTCCTGGGGCCAGACGCCGGCGCGCATCAAGGCGCTGCGCGAAGCCGTGGACATGGCCATTTACACGCCGGGCAGCTCGGCCGGTGTGCCCGTGTCGGTACTGCGCGAATTCAACGCGCCGCCGCAGGAGCTGATGGACGACGGCGACCTGTATCGCGATCGCCTGCAGGGCACCGCGACCAGCCTGCTCACACTGCTCGACATCGACGCCGACCCGGTCAGCAGCCCCGAACATATTCTGCTGACCCAGGTTCTCGACCAGGCCTGGCAGGCCGGCCAGGCCCTGGACCTCGCCGGACTGATCGCAGCGGTCCAGGACCCGGGCATCGAACGCATCGGCGTGATGGAACTGGACAGCTTCTTCCCGCCGAAAGAGCGCTTCGCCTTTGCACTCAAGCTCAACAACCTGCTGGCCGCGCCCGGCTTCGACGCGTGGATGCGCGGCGAGCCGCTGAACATGGACAGCCTGCTGTTCGGGCCCGGCGGCAAACCCCGTATTTCGGTGATGTCGATCGCGCACTTGAGCGACGCCGAGCGCATGTTCTTCGTGACCTTGCTGCTGACCGGGCTGGGTGCGTGGATGCGCCGCCAGCCGGGCACCGGTTCGCTGCGCGCGATCCTGTATATGGACGAGATCTTCGGATACATGCCGCCGGTCGCGAATCCACCGTCGAAGCAGCTGTTCCTGACGCTGCTGAAACAGGCGCGCGCCTACGGGCTGGGCCTCGTGCTGGCCACGCAGAACCCGGTGGATCTCGACTACAAAGGGCTGTCGAACACCGGCACCTGGTTCATCGGCCGCCTGCAGACCGAACGCGACAAGGCGCGCGTGCGCGACGGATTGCTCGGTGCCGACGGCAGCGACCGGCTCGAGCCGGCCGAGCTCGAGCGCATCCTGTCGGGACTCGGCAAGCGCCGCTTCCTGCTGCACAACGTGCACGAGAGCGAGCCGGTGCTGTTCGATACGCGCTGGGTGATGTCCTATCTCGCCGGCCCGCTGACGCGCGACCAGATCAGCCTGCTCAGTAAGGACCAGCCGCTGTCGGGACAAGCCGAAGAATCCGCACCGACGGCCCCGCCGGCCACGGCGGCCGGCAGCGGCGCACGACCGGTGCTGCCGCCGGGCATCAAGCAGGTGTTCGTGCCGGCCGAGCGCGTGCCGGAAACCGGCGAACGCATGGTCTATTACCCGTCGCTGCTGGCCGCCGGCAAACTCGCCTACCAGCGCGCCCGGCCGAAGATCAGCCAGCGTCAGGACTTCATGATGTTCGCCGAGGCCAGCGACGACAGCACGGACGTCGACTGGCTCGAGGCCTCGTCGCTGGAGCTGTCGCCCGCGGATCTGGACGCACGGCCCGAGCCGGATGCCGCCTTCGCCGAGCTGCCGGCGCCGCTGGGCCGCAGCGCGCAATTCAAGTCCTGGCAGAAAGAACTGCGCCGCCACCTGCGCACCGAGCGACCGCTGACTTTGTACAAGAGCGCGTCACTCAAAACGACCTCGACAGCTGGAGAAACCGAGCGCGATTTCCGGATCCGCCTGCAGCAAATCGGTAACGAACAGCGCGACCTCAAGGTTGCCAAGCTGCGGGAGCGTTATGAGAAAAAAGTGACCACGCTGGAGAACCGCCTGCAACGCGCGCAGCAGGCGGTCGAAAAGCAGTCCGAGCAGGCGCGCGGCCAGAAGCTCGATGCAGCCATCAGCTTCGGCACCGCCGTGCTCGGCGCGCTGCTCGGGCGTAAGAAGGTATCGACGACCTCCGCGTCACGCATGGGCACGGCCGTGAAAAAAGCCGGGCGCATCGGCCAGGAATCTGCCGACGTGCGGCGCGCGCAGGAAATCGCTGCCGCCGTGCAGGCGGAGCTCGCCGAACTGCAGGCGAAGTTCGACAACGACGTCGAGGCACTCGACTCAGCCTACGATGCACAGTCGGATGAGCTCGATGAAATTGATGTCAATCCGAAAGCCGCCGACGTGCACGTAAGCCTGCTGGCACTCGGCTGGCTGCCGTATATCGAAGACGCCGACGGACTGCTGGCCCCGGCCTGGACCAGGGAAACATGAAATACCTGCACACGGCATTCCGCGTTCGCGATCTCGACAGCGCGCTGAATTTTTATCAGGACACGCTGGGGCTGGAAATCGTGCACCGGTTCCGCGGTCACCGGCGACCCTGCACCATCGTGTTCCTGGCCGCGCCAGACAACGACGAGGCGCAGATCGAAGTCGTGCATTACGACGATCCCGAACTGCGCGAACGCACGCTCGGCTTCAGCCACGTGGCCTACCAGGTCGACGACATCTACTCAGCCTGCACCGAACTGCTGGGCCGCGGCGCCCAGTTGCCGGTGCCGCCAAGCGACGGCTTCATGGCCATCGTGCGCGCACCGGACGGCACCGAGTTCGAGCTGCTGCAGAAAGGCGGCGCGCGCGAGCCGGAAGAACCCTGGGTATCGATGCCGGTCGCAGACGACTGGTAGCGCGTCAGTTCTGCGCCGGCACTTCCAGCAGCAGCGCATCGCCCTGGCCGAAACCGCCGCAGATCGCTGCCGCCCCGTAACCACCGCCCTGCGCTGACAGTGCAAGTGCGAGATGCAGACTGATGCGCGCACCGCTGGCGCCCAGCGGGTGCCCGATCGCGACCGCGCCACCATGCACATTGCATCGCTCACGCAGTGCTTTGGCTGCAGCAGGATCCTTGCCGCAGAGTTCGAGCGTACTGACCAGTGCTGTGGCCGCATAGGCTTCGTTGATCTCCAGCAGCGCGAGCTGGTCGAGCCCGAGGTTCGCCCGGTCGAGCAATCGCTTTATTGCCAGCGCCGGCGTGTAGCAACCGGATGTCGGCCCGTCCGCAACGGATACCTGCGCGTGCAGCCTGGCGATGGGTTCGAGTGACAATTCGCGCACCGCAGACGCTCTCGCCAGCGCGACAAAGGCCGCGCCATCGGACAGGCCGGGCGCATTGCCGGCGGTAATCGTCGCGCTGCCATAGAGCGTCGGCAGCCGCGCAAGCGCGTCCTGGCCGGTCGAGCGGCGCGGGCTTTCGTCATGATCCAGTTCGGGCAGAGCGATCAGCTCGCGCGAGAATGCGCCGGCTGCCTGTGCCTCGAAATACCGGCGGTGGCTGGTAACGGCCCAGTCGTCCTGTTGTTCGCGCGTGACGCCATGCGCCAGCGCCTCTTCGCCGGTGTACTCCGCGATGGTCCTGCGGCCCAGCGGGCTCTCCAGGCGCAAAGGGTCTGCTGCCGCGGCCCCCGGATCCCAGCTCGCCGGATCGCCCGGGCGGGTACGGCGCCGGCGCTCGGCCAGCAGCGGCGTCCGCGACAGGCTGTCGAAGCCCCCGCAAATCACCAGGCGTGCATCACCACCACGCAACTCGCGTAATCCAAGCCCGATCGCGGTCATGCCGGAACAGCAGGCCCGATCGACCGCCATGGACGGCGTCGTATCGGGCAGTCCGCTGGCCAGCACAGCGCGGCGCGCCGGCGTGAGCACGCCGGCCGCGAGCATGCCCACGCCGGCATACAGCGCGTCGACCGCTGATGGTTCCACGCCGCAGCGCTCGACAACCGCGTCGATGCAGACCGCGGCGAGATCTTCTGCCGGACGCTCGCGCAGTGCGCCGAAGAAGCTGCCAAACGGTGTTCTCGCGGCTGCGACCAGGTAGACGGCTTCGTCGCTCACGATCTGCTTCGACCGGTTACGGCAGTCAGGCGCGCCTGCAATGAACCGACATCAACCTTCCCGGCGGGTGTGCGCGGCAGACGCTCGACCAGTTCCCAGCGCCTGGGCGTGCGTATGCCCAGCTGCGGACGGCTGAAAGCAACCAGCTGCCGCCGTTCGAGGCCCTGACCGGCGACGAAGGCCACCGGGATTTCACCCCAGCCGGGATCGCGCATGCCGACCACGGCAACCTCGTCCACGCCGGGACAGGCCGCCACCACCGCCGCGACTTCCTGCGGATAGATATTGAAGCCCCCGCAGATCAGCATGTCCTTGGCGCGACCGGCGAGCGTGAAAACGCCGTCGGCGTCGCGCCGGGCCAGGTCGCCGCTGTAAAGCCAGCCATCGCGTAACACCGCGGCGGTTTCATCCGGTCGATTCCAGTAGCCCTGCATGACGTGATCGGCACGCACGCAGAGCTCGCCGATTTCTCCGTCAGGAACGGGCCGACCATCGGCGTCGCGCAGTTCGATCTCCACGTGCCGGTAGGCGCGGCCAAGCACATTGGCGCGCGGTTCGCCGTCGCGGAGCATCTGTTCAGCCGGCAGGGTGCAGACCGTCATCATCGCTTCGGTCAGGCCGTAGTTCGGCACCAGGATCGGGCCAAACTTCGCGATCGCCGATTTCAGCGTATTGGCCGGCATTGGTTCGCCGCCGAAACCGATCTGCCTCAGATGCGCGAGCGATGTCTTTTCGCTCCGGGCGTCGACCAGCAGGCGAGTCAGCAGGCTGGGGACGCAGGTCAGCACCGTACTGCGCTCACGCTCCAGGCTGCGCAGCAGCCCGCCGATGCGCGGCTCGCTGACAGCGCTGGTCGCGCCGCTGAGAAAGAAAGGCATGAAGTAAGCGCCGCTGGCATGCGACAGCGGACCGTAATGCAGCAGGCGATCGTCGCCGCGGATGTCGCGGTCGATCAGCAGGTTTCGGTACACGGCCATCCAGTTACGGTGGGTCAGCATCACACCCTTGGGCTTCCCGGTGCTGCCCGAGGTGTAGTTCAGTGAGCAGAGTTCATCCGGCCGGGATGTGTAGAGTTCGACACGCGACTGATCGGCGAAGAGTTCGGCCCATTCCGGCCTGCCGGTGACCACGACAGGCTGGTCCTGCGGCAAACGACGTGCCCGCGAAGCGTCGGCGGCGACCAGCACCGGCGCGCAATCCGCGAGTATGGCCGCCACTTCGGTTCGCGTGTAGCGCGCGTTCAGCGGCACGCGCACCAGCCCGGCGATCTCCGTGGCGAGGCTGAGCAGCAGAAACTCGGCGCAGTTGCCCATCCACAGCGCCAGGCGGTCGCCGGGGCAGCATCCGGCTTTGCGCAGCCCGGCCGCCAGCGACTCCGCGTCGCGCCAGAATTCTGCGAAGCTCCATTGGCGATCGCCGTCACGCAGCGCGACGCGTGTACAAAAGCGCGCTGCGGCGTCACGGCCGTGCTCGCTGGGCAGGCGATCGAGGTCGACCGGGACATCGACGCCGGCGGTGCTCATGCTTCGGCGCCGAATGCGGACAGCGGCGGAAATGGCAGGGGCGGCGCTAGCGCCTCCCAGCTCGCGGCAATATCCAGCGCGAGTTGTTCACTGCCTGCCGGCAGCACGAATTGCAGCGACAGCGGCAGGCCGTCCGGCGAGAGCCCTGCCGGCACCGCCACTGCGCAGAGGCCGAGGTAATTCACCCAGCGAGTATAGCCAGCCAGCGGCGTGCGGCTTTCGTCGACCTCGGCAAGTGCGGCAGCGGTGATCGGCGTGGTCGGCACCACCATGGCATCAATATCGGCGAACAGCGTGGCTGCTGTACGCCGGTCCTCTACCTGGCGCTGCAGCACATCGCGATAGTCTGCACCGGTGACCGAAGCACCATTGCGGAATCGAGCGAGCACCGCAGGGTCCATACGCTCGGGTGCGGCAGAAACCAGTTCGCCGTAAGCACGCCAGGCACGATAGCCGAGCAGCACGCCGGCCCGCTGCTTGAACTCATCACTGGTTGCGATGCGTGCCGGTGTACTGAGGAGTGCGCCCTGTTCCTGCAGCCGCAACAGCGATGCTTCGTAGGCGTCGGCAACAGCGGGCTGCAGCTCGCCCAGGACCGCATTATTCCAGCGCCCGAGTCGCAGACCATGCAGCGCCGCTGGCGTCGCGCCGGTCACCGGAATCCCCGCCATTACCTGGTAGAGCGCTGCGGTGTCGGCAACGGTGGCGGCAATCGGTCCTGCGGCATCCAGGCCGGGACACAGCGGCATTACACCGTCGAGCGGGACTGCGTCGACGTGGGGTCGCAGCCCGACCAGGCCGCACATCGAGGCCGGTATGCGCACCGATCCGCCGGTATCGGTGCCGACTGCCAGCGGCACCAGGCCCGCGGCAACCGCGACCGCACAACCGCTGCTGGATCCGCCAGGCACACGATGCACCTGCGCATCCCAGGGATTACGCAACGTGCCTTCCAGCGCATGTGTGCCCCAGCCGCCGAAAGCGAGTTCCTGCTGGCGCGCCTTGCCGACGATAACCAGGCCGGCGTCTTCAATGCGCTGCGCAAGCGCCGCGGTGCGCCGCGGGTGGTGGTCGACAAGTCTCGAGCCGCCGCGGGTTGGCAGGCCGGCGACGTCGATGGCATCTTTGAGCACGACCGGCAGGCCATGCAGCGGGCTGCGCGGTGTCTCGGCGTCTCGGCGCGCGGCAGCCGCCAGCGCGACCTGCTCGTCCAGTGCTGCCATTACCGGCAGCTGGTCTGCCGCCCAAGCGATACGCGCCAGCGCCTTTTCGACCAGCTCGCGGCAGGTCGTGGCGCCACTGTGCACCGCAGCGGCAGCTGTCATAGCGGATCGCCCGGCCGGCCAGCCGATACTTTCAGGCGCCACGCCGTTCACAGGTCTGAACGTAGAGATGGTTTAGGCTGCTTTCCATGGCTGGTCGGGGAAATGCTCTGCGCGTAACGCGACAGCTGTCTTTGCTGCTGGTTGCCATCATGATCGTCGCCGGCACACTGATGGGCCGCGCCCGCGTAACCAGCTGGGAAGATACGTTGTGGGTGGGAGTCTATCCGCTGGCGTACGACGCGTCCCCGGCAGTTGCCGGGTACCTCGATCAGCTCGAGGCCGACGAGTTCGCGGACATCACCGAATTCCTGGAACGAGAGGCCATCCGATACGGCGTCGACCTGCCGCGGCCGTTTCGCATCGATGTCGGCGAGCCGATTATGAAACTGCCCCCGACGCCGCCGGAGGCAGCGAACCCGCTCAGCGTGATCGCCTGGAGCCTTCGACTGCGCTGGTGGGCCTGGCGCGTGATGTCCGGCCAGCCCGGCCCGACACCCGACATCAGGCTGTTCGTGATTTATCACGATCCGGAAACGGAAGGCGCATTGCCGCACTCACTCGGACTGCAGGAAGGCCGCATCGGCGTCGCGCATGTATTTGCGGCTCAGCGCATGCAGGGCAGCAACAGCGTCGTGATCGCGCACGAGCTGCTGCATACCCTGGGTGCGACCGACAAGTACGACCCGGCGACTAATCTGCCCGCCTTCCCGGTAGGCTTTGCCGAACCGCTGAGACAACCACGGTTGCCGCAGCGCTACGCCGAGCTGATGGGCGGGCGCATCCCGCTGAGCGAAACCGATGCCCGGATCCCGGAATCGCTGGCGCAGGTCCGGGTCGGCAAGGTAACCGCCGCCGAACTTCGCTGGCCGTACGCCTTGCCCGACTCCTGATGCATCTGGTGTTGAGCGAACTCCATGC
Organism: uncultured Chromatiales bacterium; assembly: GCA_965601985.1. Lineage (GTDB taxonomy): Bacteria > Pseudomonadota > Gammaproteobacteria > Steroidobacterales > J054. The sequence continues at coordinate 10,395 of CBFCXA010000061.1, forward strand.
CTATAGTGGCGGCGTGTGCAACCCATCGGGAGTAACGATGATGCTGGCTACGACACCTCGACTGTTGCTGATCGCATTCGCCACGACACTGATACTTGCGGGCTGCGGCGGCGGCGATTCCGGATCCTCGTCCATGCAGGAAGCCGCGG
>CBFCXA010000062.1:0-10478 GCA_965601985.1 uncultured Chromatiales bacterium
GCTGCCGACGCTGCCGCGGCGGATCGGCGTGATCACCTCGTCCAGCGGCGCCGCAGTCCAGGACATCCTGAAGGTGCTCGACCAGCGCTTCCCGGCCGTGCCGGTGCTCCTCTACCCGGCCCAGGTCCAGGGTGCGCGCGCCGCGCCGGATCTCGTGTCAGCGCTGCAACGGGCCGCGGAACAGGGACACTGCGACCTGCTGATCGTCGGGCGCGGCGGCGGATCGCTGGAAGACCTGTGGGCCTTCAACGAAGAGCCGGTGGTGCGGGCCATCTTCGCCTGCCCGATCCCGGTGATTTCCGCGGTTGGACACGAGTCGGACATTACCCTGGCAGACTTCGTCGCCGATTTGCGTGCAGCCACTCCGTCCGCTGCCGCGGAGCAGGCGGTGCCCGACGCGCGCGTGTGGCTGAGCCAGGTCGACGAGGCAGGTCAGCGCCTGGCCGCGGCGGTCCGTCGCCAGCTGCAGCGCCGGAGCGAGCAGTTTGACGGGCTGCGCGGTCGCCTGATGCGCGTCCACCCGGCAGCGGTGCTCCAGCAGCACGCACAAAGACTGGATGAGCTGACGATGCGCATCCGCCGCGCCGGAAACGCGCGGCTGGAGCGTGAAAAACTGCGCTGGCAACACGCCGCTACCCGGCTGTTCCGGGCAACACCACTGGACGACATCCGCGCTTCGCGGCATCGGCTCGGCAGTATGGATGCCCGGCTGGCCTCGGCAATGCAGTCGCGCATCGAATCAGGGCGCCGGCGCGCCGCGGTGCTGGCCGCCGGGTTGCAGGGCGTCAGCCCGCTGGCGACGCTGGAACGCGGCTACGCGCTGGTTACCGACGGCGACGGCAAACTGGTCCGTGACAGCAGCCAGCTGCGCATCGGTGACGCGGTGCAGACGCGCCTGGCCAGCGGCAGTTTTTCCGCCGAGGTGCGCAAGACCTCAAAAAGTTGAGCAGCGGCGCTCCAGCGACTGCCAGTCGCCGGCGAAGAAGTCGCAAAGCACCGGCCGGAAGCGGTCCATGTCGACCAGGAAGGAATCATGCCCCTGGATCGAATCGAGTTCCACCAGGCTGGCGCGCAGGCCGGCTTCACGCATCTGGCTGGCGAGTTCCTGCTGCTGGTGAATCGGAAACAGGAAGTCGGTCTCGACGCCGATCACCAGCACGCGATCGGTTTCGATCCGGTTTATGGCCGCCTCGATAGAACCGCCGTGCTCGGCCAGGTCGAACAGGTCCGACGCGCGTGACAGGTACAGGTAGCTGTTCGCATCGAACTGCCCGGTGAATTTCTGCGCCTGGTGTTCGAGGTAGGACTCGACTTCGAAATCCATCGCGAAACCGTCGCCGGACTGGCGTTCCGCCGCGACCCTCTCGCGCCCGAAGCGCTGTTCCCACTCGCGCGCCGAGCGATAGGTGATCATGCCCAGCTTGCGCGCCAGGCGCATGCCCGAAATCGGCCCGGCCCCCAGCGGGTACTGCCCGTTCTGCCAGTCCGGATCCTTGCGGATCATCTCCCGTTGCAGCGAACGCAGCGCCGTGGCGAACGGCAGCGAACGCGTGCCGGAGGAAATCAGAACCAGGCTGTGACTGATGCCCGGGTACATGACCGCAAACGCCAGGCTGGTCATACCGCCCATCGACGGGCCGACCACGCTGTAGAGCGCGTCGATGCCGAGCGCGTCGATCACCGCCTTGCCGCCGGCCGCCACGTCTTCCAGCGTTAACACCGGAAAGTCCAGGCGATAGGGCTCCCCCGTCGCCGGGTTCTCGGAGGCCGGGCCGGTCGAGCCGTAACAGCTGCCGAGCGAATTCACACAAATGACGAAAAAGCGCCGGGTATCGATCGGCCGCGACGGCCCGATCATTTCTTCCCACCAGCCGGGCGCCGGGTCGGCCGGCGACGAGGTTGCGTGCGCCGATGGCGACATGCCGGTGAACACCAGCACCGCGTTGTCACGCGCCGGGCTGAGCTCGCCCCAGGTTTCATACGCGACCGTCGGGCTGTCCAGCGAGCCGCCGCGACGCATCTCGAAGAGACCCGGAATCTCGAGGTATTGCCTGTTGTCCGCCATCACTGCCCCTCCGGGCCAGTTACCGGAGACGAAATTATGCGCTCGTCAGCCCGCCGGGTGGCGAAAAAGTCGTTATATGGATATGCGCGGCCCGGATCAGGATCGTCGCCGCACGCGCTGCCGGCGCCTGACCTGGCGCGGTGTCAGGCGATTGCGACGCCCGGCGTAGGGATTTTCGCCGCTGCGCAGCTCGAGGCGAATCGGTGTGCCCTGGAGCCGGAACGCCTTGCGGAAGGTATTCACTAGGTAGCGCCGGTAATTGCCAGGCAGGCGCTCGGTCTGGTTGCCATGCAGCACGATGACCGGCGGGCGCTTGCCGCCCTGGTGCGCGTAACGCAGCTTGACCCGCGAGCGGCGGACCACGGGCGGCGGGTGCGCGGTCACCGCGGCCTCCAGTACCGCATTCAGGCGCGGTGTGGGCAGGTCGCGGGCGGCCGCCTGCGCGGCCTTCGCCGCGCTCTTTAACTGGTCCATGATGTTGCTGCCGTGTTTCGCCGAGATGAAGTGCACGCGCACAAAATCGAGAAACGGCAGGCGCCGGTCGAGTTCGCGGCGCAGCGTCGCGCGCTGCGCCTGGCTCAGTCCGTCCCATTTGTTCACGCCCAGGGTCATTGCGCGGCCTCGTTCCAGCACCAGTCCGATCAGCGACACGTCCTGCTCGGTAATGCCTTCGTGAGCATCCAGCAGCACGATCACTGCATCGGACTGCTCGACTGCCTGCAGCGACTTCACCACGCTGAATTTCTCGATGGTTTCGTCCACCCGCGCGCGGCGGCGAATGCCGGCCGTATCGACCAGCACGTAGGGGCGGTCGTCATGGATAAACGGGATCGCGACGCTGTCGCGTGTGGTGCCGGCCTCATCCTGGGTAACCAGGCGTTCCTCGCCGAGGTAGCGATTGATCAGCGTCGACTTGCCGACATTCGGGCGGCCAACCACCGCAATGCGCAGCCCGTCAGGCGCGGTCTCGCCGGACCCATCCGGCTCGGACGCCGGGCAATGGGACAGCGCCAGTTCCAGCAGCGCTTCCAGTCCGTCTCCGCGGCTGGCGGAGATCGCGGGGCAGTCGGCAAAACCCAGCGAGTAGAAGTCCGCGCTGACCGACTCCGGCGCCTGCCCCTCGGACTTGTTCACCGCGACGACGACCGGCTTGCCCGATCGGCGCACCAGGTCAGCAACCAGCTCGTCGCCGGCGGTCACGCCGGCCGGGCCGTCGACCAGCAGCACGACGCACTGTGCTTCGGCCACTGCCAGTTCGACCTGGCGGGCCATCTGCGCGTCGAGGTCGGCCCCATCGCCGGTCACGCCGCCGGTATCGATCACGATTGCCGGGGAGTCGCCGCGCTCGACGAAGCCGTAAATACGGTCGCGCGTCAGTCCCGGGTAGTCCGCGACCAGCGCGTCACGCGTGCGAGTCAGCGCATTGAACAATGTCGACTTGCCGACGTTCGGGCGGCCGACGAGTGCGATGACGGGTAACAGCACGCACCCCCTATTTTTTTGCGGGGCGTTCGCGGAATGCGTACAGCTTGCCGGCTTCGTTGAGCACGTAGACCGTGTTACCGACGACCAGCGGCGCCGCGGTGACCTGCTTGCCGCCGGCTTTCATGCGTGCCTGCAGCGCGCCGCTGGAGGCATCGAACCAGTGTACGTAGCCTTCGAAATCGGCCACCACCACGGAGTTGCCGACGACCGCCGGTCCGGTCACGTCACGCTGGCGCAGTATGTCGACCTTCCAGGCTTCGCGGCCGGAACGGCGGGACATCGCGTGCAGCTCGCTGAACTGGTCGCTGACATAAACATTGATGAAGTCGGCAGCGGCGCCGTTATAGCTGGAAACCTCCCGCGACCAGAGTGTCTGGCCGGACTCCTGTGCCAGCGACGACAGGCTGCCCTGGTAGGCGGCGACGTACAGGTCGTCTCCGACCACCGTCACCGTCGAGTTCAGATCGGAAAGCCGCTCGATCTCGGTGCGCCCGCTCGGCGGGTTGAGCAGAATGTCCCACAGCACCGAACCGCTGCCGGACTCATAGGCAGAGATGTGGCCGTTGTCGAAACCGGCGATCACTGCATTGCCGGCGATGACCGGGGACCCGGTACCGCGCACCGACAGGCGCGGCACGTCCTGCTGCACGAACCAGGCCTGGCTGCCGTCGGAGGCCTGCAGCGCGAGCAGCTTGCCGTCGACTGTGCGCACGAATACCAGCTCGTCGTTCACGGCAGGCGCGGCCAGCACCTCGCTGGATACCTGCACGCGCCACAGCTCGGCGCCGTTGTCCGTATTCAAGGCGACCACGTCGCCGTTGCTCGAGCCCAGCACGACTAGCGTGGCACTCACGGCGGGGCCGGCGGACAGCGGCAGCTTGGTCTTGGTGCTCCACAGGCGCTTGCCCTTCTCCGCTTCGAAGGCCGCAACCTTGCCGTCGTGGGCCGCGGCGAACACGCGCGAACCGTCGGTGGCCGGCTGCAGAGCCAGCCGCAGGCGTTTGCTGCCACCGCCGATGCCGGCACTCCAGACCTGGCGAATTTTCAGCGTCGGCTTGAACTTGACCAGCTCGGCCGGCGGATCTTCCTCTTCTTCACCGCCGAACAGGCCACAACCATTCAATACGGCTGCCAGCAACAGCAACAACAGGAGCCGCGAACCGACGCGGTGGGAAGGGTGCATCAGAGAAAACTACTCGGCGGCAGGCACTGCCGGCTCCGGTTGCGGCGCCGGCGGCTCGGGCTCGGCCGACGCAGCTTCCATCGCCGTACTCGCCTCAACCACCGGCTCCAGGTTGTCCAGCTTTACCTGCACGTAGGGTCGGTTCAGCACGCCGGGCTCGGTCGCCGCCAATGCGGTTTCATACTCGACGCGTGCCTGGTCGATATCCCCGAGTGCTGCGTGCACGTCGCCGCGCACTTCGTGGTAGCGCGGCGCATAGGCGGAGTTCTCGTCGATGTCGGCCAGGCTGGCCAGCGCGGCGTCGTATTGCTCACGATGCAGCTGCACACGCGCCAGGCGCAAACGTGCAAGCTGACCGATCTCCGCGCTGGTCGGGTCATCCCCGACCATGGACAGATAGCGTTCGGCCTCATCGTTTTCGTTGCGATCCATGTGCAGGCGCGCGAGCGCCAGCCGCGCCTGGTCGACGTAGGGCGAGCCGGAGAACGCCTGCGACAGCTCCAGTTCGAGCTCGGCCGCACGCACGACGCGCTGGCTGCGGACCGATTCGAGCAGCTGCTCGTAGGTGGCGGACGCCAGTTCTGCCTGTTCCTGCTGGTAGCCCTGCCAGTAATTCCAGCCGAACAGTCCGCCCAGGCCCAGTGCCAGGCCGGCGAGCACGGCCCCGCCGTTCTGGCCAAGCCAGGTCTTGACCCGCTCGGACTGCTGTTGGTCGGTGAGTAACTCGTCCACTCGTCGCCCCTCAATTCCTTCAGTTCGCCATGCCGGCCGTTGCCTCGGCCAGGCGGTCCAGTTCCCGCGGCAGTTCGTCCCAGCTGACGTTGAGCTGCTCGCCATCACCCCGCAGCGGCTTGACGCCGGCCGTCTGCGCGGCAACCTCGTCTTCGCCAAGTATCAGCGCTAGGCGCGCACCGCTCTTGTCGGCGCGTTTCATCTGCGACTTGAAGCTCCCGCCCCCGCAGTTCATCTCCAGGCGCAGTCCGGGCCGCGCCGAACGCAGTTGCTCGGCCAGTCGGAAAGCCGGGCGCAGCACGCCGTCGCCGGCCGCGACCAGGTACACGTCCGGTACCAGGCCGCCCGCGTCGCCGTTACTGAGCTGGTACAGCTCGACCAGGCGCTCCAGCCCCATGGCCCAGCCAACCGCCGGCGTCGAACGGCCGCCGAGCTGCTCTACCAGGCCATCGTAGCGGCCACCGGAACAGACCGCACTCTGCGCACCGAGCCGGTCGGTAACCCATTCGAACACCGTGCGCGTGTAGTAGTCCAGGCCGCGCACCAAGCGCGGATTGAGCCGGTAGGCGATGCCGGCGTCGTCCAGCAGGGCGCGCAGCAGCGCGAAATGCTCGGCCGATTCATCGTCCAGGTAATCAGTGATCACCGGCGCGGCCTCGATGACTTCGCGCATGGCCGGATTCTTGCTGTCGAGAATACGCATCGGGTTGCGGCCGAGCCGCCTGCGGCTGTCCTCGTCCAGCTGTGCCTCATTGGCCGTGAAGTACCCGGTCAGCGCGTCGCGGTAATGCCGTCGCGACTCGGGTGTGCCGAGCGAATTCAGCTCCAGCGTGACCGCGTCTATACCGAGCAGCTGCCAGATGCGTTGCGTAATGATGATCAACTCCGCGTCTACGTCCGGTCCTTCGAAGCCGAGCGCCTCGACGTCGAACTGGTAGAACTGGCGGTAGCGACCCTTCTGCGGCTTCTCGTAACGAAACATCGGGCCGGTAAACCAGACCTTTTGCCGCTGGTTGTGCAGCAGCCCGTTGCTGATACAGGCACGCACCACGCCGGCCGTACCCTCGGGGCGCAGCGTCAGGCTGGTGCCATTGCGATCCTCGAAGCTGTACATCTCTTTTTCGACGATGTCGGTAACTTCGCCGATCGAGCGCTTGAACAACTCCGTACGCTCCACTACCGGTACGCGCAGCTCCTGATAGCCATACGCTTCGAGCAGAGCGCGCAGGCGGTCTTCGATCTGCTGCCAGGTACCGCTGTCGGCAGGCAGCAGGTCGGCCATACCGCGAATGGGCTGGATCTGTGCGCTCATGGAGATGTCCGGCCCTGGCTGGGCTCGATCACAAAGCGCGCCACTTTGCCGCGCGTACTGCCGGCTGGCAAGTCATACGGCTCATCGTCGACATACAGATCGACGGCGGGCGCATTGCCGAGCAACAGCTTGATCGGCGCCTCGCCGCTCAGCTCGCGGCGGATGCCCTCGCGCTGCAGGCCGAACAGCAGGCGACCGTTGCGATCGGAAATCTCGGTCCAGGATTCGCCGCGAAAATACAGCGTCAGCTTTTGCCTGCTGGCAGCTTCCGGATCCGGCTCGGGCTCGGCCGCGGCAACCACGGCAGGCGGCGGCTCGGCGACCGGCTCGGGCGCGGTTTCAGGCAACGCAACAGGTTCAGGCTGCGCCGCTGGGGCGGCCGGCTCATCGCGCATGGGCGGCTGCTCTGCTGGGACGGCCGGCTCATCGCGCATGGCCGGCTGCTCCGGCGGCGACGGTGCAGCGGCGGCAGGCGCCTCGACCGGGGGCATCTGCGGGGCCGACGGTGCCTCAGTCGAGCCTGCGGACTGCGCGGGCGTCGGCGCGGCAGCACCCGGCGCCACGTCAGGATCGCCCTGCAACAGGTAGACAGTCAGCCCGATCGCCATCAGTACGCCGAGCGCGCCGGCGCCCCAGGGCAGCAGGCTGATCGTGATCGGCACCCCGCTGCCGGCGCCCGACGAAACCGAGCGGACCACGGGTTCCGGCGCTGCGGCGGCATAATCCCCGAGGAGTTCGTCGACGTCGAGCTCGAGAAAGCGGGCGCAGGTTTTGAGATGGCCGCGCACGAATACCGGCGCGCCCAGAGCGTCGAAGTCGTCGGCTTCCAGCGCCGCGACTACGACCTCGTCGAGTCGCAGGCACTCGGCCAGCTGGTCAATCGAAAGTCCGCGCTGCTCGCGCGCCGCGCGCAATCGTTCGCCGATGCCCGGACCGCCGGTCGGCTCGGCCTCGCCGGGCGCAGGCTCGTTATCCGGCATTGCGCTCCAGCTCCAGCAGGCGCTGCGCCTGCGCCGAGGACGGGAACTCCTCGCGCAATTGGGCGGCGTACTTGTCCGCCGCGGCGGTATCGCCGAGCGAGCGCTCGATCTGCACGCCCAGCCACAGCGGCGCCGGCGACATCGCCGCGACCGCGGCGTAGCGTTGCAGGAAGGCACGCGCCTGAAGACCGTTGCCGCCCTGCCAAGCGACGTCGGCCATCTGCAGCAGCGCCTCGGCGTAGTTCTTATCCAGGCGCAGGGCCGCCCGCAGGTATTGCTCCGCCCGCTCGAGGTCGACTCGCTTGGCGCACACGCCGGCGTTCGTGTTGAGTTTCGCCTTGTCGGAAAACTGCACCGACTGCGGCACGGCGATGGCCCGGTCGAAATACTTCAGGCCTTCTTCGCGGCGAGTGTCGGTGCGGCACAGGTAAGCCGCATAGAGATTGAGTGCGCCGGTGTCCTGGGGCGCCTGGCGAATGGCCTGCAGATAGAAGCGCTCGGCCGCGTCGAAGTCTTCCAGCCGCTCGTAAACCATCGCCAGCGTGCTCTTCGCGGAAACCAGGTTCGGGTCCTGTTCCACGGCTTTCTCGAGTTTGATCTGCGCGTCCTGCAGCCGATTCTGCTGCAGCAGCTGGAAGCCCATCTCGAGATTCAGCTGGGCCGCCTCTTCGAGCTCCGGGTCGGGCAATGCCACGCCGCTGCTGGTCGTCACGCAACCGCCGAGCAAACCCGCCGCCACGACGAAAATAGCCAGTCGCGCTTTCATTGGATTCGGCCCTCGCTGAATTTACCGCCGAGCGGCGTCCTGACGCGGTTATTGACCTGCCCGGCCAGCTGGCCGCAGGCCGCGGCGATATCGTCGCCGCGGGTCCGGCGCGTGATGGTCATGATGCCGTTGTCCATCAGCCGCTGACGAAACGCGTCGATTACCGTTCTCGGGGACCGAGTGTAACGGGTCCCGGGAAACGGGTTGAAAGGAATCAGGTTGACCTTGGCCGGCTGGCCGCGCAACAGGGCGACCAGGCGCCGCGCGTGTTCCGCGCTGTCGTTGATCCCGGCCAGCATCACGTACTCGAAAGTAACGTCGCGGGTATTCGTTTTCGCCACGTAGTCCCAGCAGGCCGGCAGCAGTTCGGCGATGGGATGCAGGCGGTTGATCGGCACCAGCTCGTTGCGCAACTCGTCGTCCGGCGCGTGCAGAGACACCGCCAGCGCCACGTTGACACGCTCGGCCAGGCGGCGCATCTGCGGTACCAGCCCTGAAGTGCTGATCGTCACCCGACGCCGCGACAGGCCGAAGGCCAGGTCATCGGTCAGCAAATCGACTGCTTCGACGACCTCGCGGAAGTTTGCCAGCGGCTCGCCCATGCCCATGAACACGACATTGCTGATGGGCGAGTCCCCACCGTCGGCCAGCGCCAGGCGCGCCAGCAGCACCTGGCCGATGATCTCCGCCGCAGCCAGATTGCGGTTGAAGCCCTGGGCACCGGTCGCACAGAAGCTGCAATCCATCGCGCAGCCCACCTGCGAAGACACGCACAGCGTGCCGCGATCCGCTTCCGGAATGAACACGGTCTCGATTGCCTGGCCGGTGCCGGCATCGAGCTGCCATTTCACCACGCCGTCGGCCGCGTCCTGTCGTTGGCGCACCACCGGCAGACCAAAATGCTGCCGTTCGGCAAGGCGCTCGCGCAGGGCGAGACTAAGATCGGTCATGCGTTCGGGATCGAGCTCGGCACGGCCGTAGACCCAGCGCATTAGCTGGCGCGCGCGGAAGGGCTTCTCACCCATGTCCACGAACGCGCGCTCTAAAGAGCCGCGCGAAAGACCCAGGAGGTTGTCGGCGGCTTGCATGGCAATAGTCAACGCGTGCGCGGGCAGATCTCGTCGTCGCTGAAGAAAAAGGCGATTTCCTCACGTGCCGTGTCGGGACCGTCAGAACCGTGTACGACATTCTCTTCGATACTCGCGGCAAAATCCGCACGTATGGTGCCGGGGTCGGCATCCGCCGGATTGGTCGCCCCCATGACTTCGCGGTTCTTGCGAATCGCATCCTCGCCTTCCAGCACCTGCACCATGACCGGTCCGGAGATCATGTAGCTGACCAGGTCGTTGTAGAACGGCCGTTCCTTGTGTACGGCGTAGAAGCCTTCCGCCTGTTCACGGCTCAGGTGCAGCATGCGTGACGCGATGATCTGCAGCCCCGCCTGCTCGAAGCGGCGATAAACCTCGCCGATCAGGTTCTTTTCGACACCATCCGGTTTCACGATGGAAAACGTGCGTTCGACTGCCATGGGAGCTCCAGGAATTTCTTCAGACGTTGAAACTTTCCCCGCAGCCACATTCGCCAGCGGCCTTGGGGTTCTTGAAACTGAAGGCCTCGTTCAGGCCATTGCGTACGTAGTCGACTTCGGTACCGTCGATAAACTCCAGCGCATCTGCGTCGACCACCAGCCTGATCCCGGCGCTGTCGAAAACCACGTCGTTGGCCGCGACTTCGTCGGCGACATTCACGACGTAGGCAAGCCCGGAACAGCCGGTGCGCCTGACGCCAATGCGCAGACCGACACCACCGTCCTGATTTTCGAGGTGGCGGCGGATATGTTCAGCGGCTCGTTCCGTGAGCGAAATCGACATGTCCCGGCTCCTGGGTCGGCAGGCGTGGCTAAAGCGGTCTATTTTCCCAAGCTATCCAGCTGTTCCGCAAGGCATCCTCAATAA
>CBFCXA010000063.1:0-10437 GCA_965601985.1 uncultured Chromatiales bacterium
GGGCCTGCGAAAGGCGTCCAGTGCCTCCAGCAAATTCAGCCGGGTAGCCGGTCGCAGTTCGGCCGCCCGATGGCACTGGCCATGGTAGCGGGCGACCTGCACCGCCAGTTCGCGATAGCGGTTGGGCGTGCCGAGCCGGTCACAGAGTTGCCCGGTCAGAGCGACGCTGTGTTTTTCATGGCCAATGTGCCGCGGCAGGACGTCGGCCGGCGTCCGGGCCTTGCCCAGATCGTGGCAGAGCACCGCGAAGGCCACCTCCTTGTCGTTGCTGATCGCCGCAGCCGCGCGCAGGCACAGCAGCAGGTGTTCACCGCAGTCGACCTCTGGATGGTGCTCCGGCGGTTGCGGTACGCCGAACAAGGCATCCACCTCCGGGTAGATCACGGCGAGCGCGCCACAGTCGCGCAGCACGGAGATGAACACGTCCGGCCGCGCGCTGCCCAGCGCATTCTCGGTTTCGCGCCAGACCCGCTCCGGTACCAGTTCGCCGGCCTCGCCGGCGGCCACCATGTCGCGCATCAGCGCGATGGTCTCGTCGGCCAGCCGGAAACCGTGATCGTAAAAGCGCGCGGCGAAGCGCGCGGCGCGCAGAATCCGCACCGGGTCTTCGCGAAAGGCGTCGGACACGTGCCGCAGGCGCCGCGCTTCGAGATCGGCCTGTCCGCCCCAGGGGTCGATCAGTTCGCCGGATTCGCTGCGGGCGATCGCGTTGACGGTCAGATCGCGCCGGTGCAGGTCTTCCTCGAGGGTGACCGACGGGTCGGCACAGACTTCGAAACCGCGATAGCCGGGACCGGTCTTGCGCTCGGTGCGGGCCAGCGCATATTCCTCACCGGTTTCAGGGTGCAGGAACACGGGAAAGCTGCGCCCGACGCGCCGGTACCCCAGCGCCTCGAGGTCCTCGGGACGCGCGCCGACGACCACCCAGTCGCGCTCGGCCGCATCCATGCCGAGCAGCTGATCCCGAACCGCGCCGCCGACCAGGAAGATCTCCATGCACGGATTCTAGCCGCAGCGCACAGTCCCGCGCCCGGGCCTGAGGGCTAGAATTACTGCATGCTCTGGCTCGGCAGAATGCGCGTCGTGCTGCTGGCGGTACTGGCACTACCGCTCAGCGGCTGCGGCCTGGGTTATTACTGGCAGGCGACAGCCGGGCACCTGGGCGTGATGAACAGCCGCACGCCGGTCGAGCAGGTGCTCTCCGACCCGGCAACGCCGGAAGCCCTCGGCAAGCGGCTGGAGTATGCGCTGGCCGCCCGCGATTTCGCGCATCAGTCGCTCGCGCTGCCCGACCGCGGCAGCTATCGGCACTACGCGGATCTCGAACGTCCTTATGTAGTCTGGAATGTGGTCGCAACCACGGAGTTCTCTCTGGTGCCGCAGAACTGGTGCTACCCGGTGGCCGGTTGTGTCAGCTATCGCGGCTACTTCGCCGAAGCCGCCGCGGACCGCCTGGCTGGCGAGCTGCGCGCTGACGGCAACGACGTGATGGTCGGCGGCGTTCGCGCCTACTCGACGCTGGGCCGTTTCGACGATCCGTTGCTCAACACCTTCATGGACCTGCCGCGAGACCAGCTTGCCGGCCTGATCTTCCACGAGCTGGCGCACCAGCGGCTATATATTCGCGATGACTCTGCATTCAACGAGTCTTTTGCCACCGCGGTGGAACGTGAGGGTCTGCGACTGTGGCTGGCCGGCGACGACGCGGGCCTGTGCGCGCTGGAACTCAGGGCGCAGCGCCGGTCTCAAGTCGATGCCCTGCTTGCCGACGCGCGCGTCGCGCTCGAACAGGTGTACGCCAGCGCGCTGGGCGATGAGGAAAAACGCGCTGCCAAGGCCCGGGTCTATGCCGAGCTGTCTTCGGCCTACGAAGCGTTACGCGCGACCTGGTCCGGGCCGCCGTATTTCGACGGCTGGTTGCGCGGGGAGCTGAACAACGCACTGCTGGCCGCGCTCGCGACCTACAACGACTACCTGCCGGCTTTTACCCAATTGCTGCGCGAGGTGAACGGCGACTGGCAGCTTTTCTATCAGCGCGCCAGCGAGATCGGTGCCTTGCCGGAAAACGAGCGTGCTGCGGCACTGGGCCGGCTCACGCCGACCGCCGTCAGCGGCCCGCGAGTTGTCGATAAGTGTTCAGCTCCACCTGTTCGCGCGGCATCCCGAGCACCTCGGGCAGGCTGACGGACAGCGCCTGCGGGCGGATACCCAGCGCGTCGAGGCCGTCCGACGTGCACAGGCTGGGTACGGTCAGTGAACGGTAGTTATCCATGGTAAAGGCTTTGCCGGGCAGCCGCTCCATGATTCGCGCCTGCAGCTTCGCGATGCCGTCCGGCAGGCCGACGATGCGCCGCCGCTGACCGATCGCACGTGCCGTCATCTGCACCAGTTCGCGCAGGGTGTAGACCTCGGGACCGCAGAGTTCATAGCACTGGCCATCGGTACGCCGGTCTTCCAGACCCAGCTGGATGGCAGCGGCTACATCGTCGACGTGCACCGGCGCAAACAATGAGTTGGCGCGCGCCAGCGGGAACGGTCCCGGCAACAGGCGCAGCAGGCCAGCGAAACGGTTCAGGAAGGAGTCGCCCGGGCCGAAGATCACCGACGGGCGCAGAATCGTCCAATCCAGCGAACCGGCCTGCGCCTGTATCAGGTCCTCGGCCTCGCCCTTGCTGCGCAAGTAGTGGCTCGGGCCGCCGCGCGCATCGGCCGCGAGCGCGCTGATCTGCACCAGGCGCGAGACACCGGCGGTATCGCAGGCGGCCAGCAGCTTCTCGATCAGCTCGACGTGTGCACGGCGAAATCCGCTGCCGTCGTAACCCTTTTCGTTGAGAATGCCGACCAGGTTGACGACTGCCTCGCAGTCGCCGACCAGCTCGGCCAGGGTCTCGGGATCCTGTATGTCGGCTGTAAACACCCGCACGTTCGGCAGCACGCGCAGATCGTCCGGCCGCGCGCTGCTGCGGGTCGGCACGCGCAGCTGCCAGTCGCTTCTCGCCAGTCGTGCGGCCAGTCGTCGACCGACGAAGCCGGTGCCGCCGAGTACGCAGACGCGTCGTGCGCCGCTCATACGCATGGCCTTGTCGTCAGCGGATCTGTAGCAGCAGGTTACGGCTGCCGCGTCGCAGGCCGACAATGAGCAGGTTCTGCCCTTCGGCCACTTCACGCATTTCTTCCAGCGTGCGTACACGGATCCGGTTGACCGTAACGATGAAGTCACCCTCCTCGAGTCCGCGCAGAGCCGCCGGGCTGCCGGGCGCCACCGCATCCACGCGTACCGCACCGCTGCCCATGCCTCTGACTTCTTCGCCGTAGTTCGACAGCTCGGCGCCTTCCAGCGCCGGGTGAATGTCTCCCGCGGCAAGCTGCTGGGTGGCGGCCAGTTCAGTCAGCGTGGCGGTGAGCTTGCGGCTCTTGCCATCGCGAAGGACGTTCAGCTTGACCTTGTCGCCGCTGCGAAGCAGTCCGATGGTCGTGCGCAGATCGTTGGCATTGGACACTGACTCACCGTCGACCCGGGTGATGATGTCGCCGGCCTCGATGCCGGCGGTCTCGGCCGCCGAGCCCGGCACGACCTCGTTGACCAGTGCACCCTGCACGGCATCGTCGATGCCCAGGGCTTCGGCAGTGTCGGCATTGAAATCACTGATGCTGACACCGAGCAGGCCGCGTTTTACCGAGCCGAATTCGATCAGTTGCGACATGATCGACTTGGCGATGTTGACCGGGATAGCAAAGCCGATGCCGATGTTGCCGCCTGAATTACTGAAGATAGCCGAATTGATGCCGATCAGCTCGCCCTTGAGATTGACCAGCGCGCCGCCGGAGTTTCCGGGGTTGATCGATGCATCGGTCTGAATGAAATCCTCGTAGCCGTCGCGGCTGATACCGCGGCGCCCCAGCGCGCTGACGATGCCGGAGGTAACCGTATGCTGCAGGCCGAACGGGTTACCAATGGCGAGCACGAAATCACCGACTTCGACGACATCGGAATCGCCCAGGCTCATCTCGGTCAGATCCAGTTCCGTGGCATCTTCCAGCTGCAGAACCGCAATGTCCGTGCCCGGATCGGAACCGACGATGGTCGCCTGCAGGCTGCGGTCGTCGTCGAGCACGACTTCGATCTGGTCAGCGTTCTCGACCACGTGATGATTGGTGATGATGTAGCCCTTTCCGGCGTCGACGATCACGCCGGAGCCGGCGCTGCGCACCGGCCGCTGACGCTGCTGGCCTTCCGGCACGCCAAAAAAGCGCCGGAAGAAGGGGTCCTGCATCAGCGGATTGTTCGGCGCGTCGACGGTGCCCTGGGTAGCGATGTTGACCACCGCCGGGGATACGTCTTTGACCAGCGGCGAGAGGCTCGGCAGTTCCTGGCCGTTCACCTGGGCCGGTAGCTGGGCCATCGCACTGCCGGCCAGCAACAGTCCGCAGATCAGGGCAATGCCGCTCGAGGTCGGGTTTTTCATAGGTGGAACCTTCGTTAAGGGATATCACGGGTTCGAACCGCAGCGAACTGCGGATGATAGCCGGTTTGGCGCGCGCGACTACCCATCCGGCAGCGCCGCGTCGACAGTATTCAGGATGCGGGGGATTGGCGCATCGTCGCAGTGCCGCTGTGCCCGGGCGCGGTGGACAAACCGTGGATAAACTGGGCGCCGAACGGGTCTGGCATGGGGAAAAGCTGACCACAAGATGTAGTAGCTGAGGCCTGGCGGGGGCTGCGCTTGGCAGTAAAAAATTTTTTTCGCACAGGCTTGTCAGTGTTTCCTTAACATATTGTAAATAATAGAAAATATCGCCCAGACCATTTGTCGGGCCGTTCTTGACAGGCGCGATCTGTAGACATAACCTAGATCGCGTCGGCACAATATCTTGTGGCGACGCTTTTCACCAGACCGATGTATCGGCCGGATGGTCCGAGGACCGCTTGTTTCCGGCCCGGGGAGATACTCGCTCTGTGAAAAGACATCGGGAAAGGGGTTATCCCAGCACCGGATCAGGGGTCCAGACCGGGCGCGAGCCGGGTCCTGCAACGTTCGGGGTTACAGAGTCGCAATGAAATCTGCAGCGCAGGTCAGTCAAAGCACCGCCGCCACCATTGGCTTCCAGGACGCATCCCTGGATATCTGGGACAAAAAATACCGCCTGAAGGCGAAGTCGGGCGACGTTCTCGATGAGACCATGGATGACACCTATAAACGGGTCGCCGGCGCGCTGGCCGAAGTCGAGCGTGAAGCTGACCGCGAGCGCTGGTTCGAGGAGTTCCTCTGGGCGCTGCGTCACGGCGCGGTTCCCGCAGGCCGCATTATCTCCAACGCCGGCGCACGTCATCACAAGCCGGCAACCTCGACCATCAACTGCACGGTGTCCGGATCGATCGGCGATTCGATGCACGACATCCTGGACAAGGTCCATGAAGCGGGCCTGACGCTCAAGGCAGGCTGTGGCATCGGCTACGAGTTCTCGACCCTGCGCCCGAAGGGCGCCTACGTATCCGGCGCCGGCGCCTATACCTCCGGGCCGCTGTCGTTCATGGATATCTACGACAAGATGTGTTTCACGGTGTCCTCGGCCGGCGGCCGCCGCGGTGCGCAGATGGGCACCTTCGACGTCAGCCACCCTGACGTGGCCGATTTCATCCGCGCCAAGCGAGAAGACGGTCGGCTGCGACAGTTCAACCTGTCGCTGCTGGTGACCGACGACTTCATGAGCGCGGTGCGTGCCGGCGAAGACTGGCCGCTGGTATTCCCGATCGACTCCCGGCAGCTCGAACAGGGCGGCATTGACCTGGAGGATTCCGACCAGGTTGTCTGGCGCGACTGGCCGCTTATGGAAGGCTACGTGACCAACGAGGCCGGCCAGACCGCGTGCATCGTCTACAAGAAGATCCCGGCGCGGCGTCTCTGGGACCTGATCATGAGCTCGACCTATGATTTCGCCGAGCCCGGCTTCGTGCTCGTCGATCGCGTCAACGAGATGAACAACAACTGGTTCGTCGAGAACATACGGGCGACTAATCCCTGCGTGACTGCGGACACCTGGGTACAGACTTCTGCCGGCCCGCAACAGGTGCGTGACCTGCTCGGCCGTCCCTTCGAGGCGCGCGTCGACGGCGAGTGCTGGGCTTCCGGGCCGGAAGGGTTTTTCGCTACCGGCAGCAAACCGGTGCTCAGGCTGGAGACTGCGGCCGGTTATGCGCTGCGCCTGACAGCCAACCACCGCGTGCGGCGGGTGCTGCGCTTCGACGGCACGCAGACCGAAACCGAGTGGTGTGAAGCCGGCCAGCTGGTGCCCGGTGACCGCGTACTGCTGCATGATCATCGCAGCGGTGACGACTGGACCGGCTGCATCCCGGCCGGCGTCGATGAGGGCTATCTGCTGGGCCTGGTGCAGGCCGGTGCCGGGCAGCTGAACGAGGAGGGTGCGACGCTGTTCATGCGGCGCGAATCAGCAGCGGCAAACGCGCCGTTCGCGCCGCTGTCCGAGACCAGCAAATCGGTTATGGAGGCGGCGCAACAGGCGGCCGGCAGGCTTGCCGCGACGGCGCAGTGGACCGAACTGGCTGAGCGTGGCGAGCACCGGCTTGGCGTCCCGGCACTGGCCGGGGTCGCGAGTGAGCTCGGCCTGGCCGGCAGCCAGCCCGGCTCGGTCACCGAGCGGCTGGAAAAGGCCTCCAGCGACTTCTACCGGGGTTATCTGCGCGGTTGCTTCGATCTGCGCAGCGAACTGACGGAGGAGGGCGATGCGGGCCCGGCGCTGCGCTATACCGCCGGTCCGGAAGAAGACGTGGCGGCTTTGCAGCGGATGCTGCTGCGTCTGGGCATCCTCAGCCGACGCAGTGGCCAGCGCAGCTCGGCAGTGACCGGCACCTGCCTGTGGATCAGTGGCGGCAGCCTGGCCCGCTTTGCCGAACAGATCGGCTTCAGCAGTAGCGAGAGGTCCGGACTGGTGGACGGCATGCTCGATCACCCGTCGGTACGCCAGGCCAGCGAGCGCTTTGTGGCCCGCGTCAAATCGATTGCCGCGGACGGTCAGGAAACGGTCTACGATTGCCAGGTGCCCGGCATCAACAGCTTCGATGCGAACGGCCTGCATGCGCACAATTGCGGCGAGCAGCCGCTGCCGCCTTACGGCTCCTGCCTGCTGGGTTCGGTAAACCTGACCAAGTTCGTGTCCGATGCGTTCAGCGAGCGCGCCGACTTCAACTGGGACGAGTTCCGCAAGGTCGTGAAGGTATTTACGCGCATGCTCGACAATGTCGTCGAGATCAACGGCCTGCCGCTGGAAGGCCAGCGCGAGGAGATCTATCGCAAGCGCCGCCACGGCATGGGATTCCTCGGGCTGGGCTCGACGCTGACCATGCTGCGCATGAAGTACGGTTCCGAGAAATCCGTCGAGTTCACCGAGATGGTGGCCCGCGAGCTGGCGCTGGCCGGCTGGGAGACGGCCCTGGAGCTGGCGCGCGAAAAAGGCCCGGCGCCGATCATGCTGGAGGAATTCCGGGTTACGGCGGAAATGCTGCGTCGCCGGCCGGAGATGGTCGAAGACGGCTGGAAGGAAGGCGACCGTATACCGGGCAGGATTCTGCACACGCGCTACAGCCGTTATATGCGCCGGGTCGCCGAAGTCGCGCCCGAGCTGGTCAAGGAACTCGAGCGAACCGGGGCGCGCTTCACGCATCACAGTTCGATCGCGCCGACCGGCACCATTTCGCTGTCGCTGGCCAACAATGCCAGTAACGGCATCGAGCCGAGTTTCGCGCATCACTACTTCCGCAACGTTATCCGCGAAGGCCGCAAGAGCAAGGAAAAGGTCGACGTGTTTTCCTTTGAATTGCTGGCGTATCGCGAGCTGGTCAATGCACGCGCAATGCCCGGCAGCGACAAGCCGGAAGAGCAGCTGCCCGACTATTTCGTCGCGGCCGACGACGTTACGCCGAAGCAGCATGTCGACATCCAGGCTGCGGCCCAGCGCTGGGTCGATTCATCGATTTCCAAGACCGCCAACGTGCCCACCGACTTCCCGTACGAGGAATTCAAGGACATCTACCTGTATGCCCACGAGCAGGGACTCAAGGGCTGTACGACTTTCCGATTTAATCCGGAGGCGTTCCAGGGCGTACTGGTCAAGGAGCAGGACCTGAAGAATACGACTTACACGTTCGTACTAGACGACGGCGAGGAGATCTCTGTGCGCGGCGACGAAGAGATCGAGTACGACGGCGAAGCCCACACGGCGGCGAACCTGTTCGACGCATTGAAAGAAGGCTACTACGGCAAGTTCTAGAACGGCGGCGGGCCGATGAGCCCGGCCGTCAGAAGCGAGAAGAGCACCATGGCTGACATCGTCATCAAAAAACGCATCGTCGATTACCGGGTCGACACCGATAACCAGCCGGAACAGAAATCCGAGCGCAGTGTAACGCCGGTCGTAGAGACCAGCGCCGACGGCAAAGTTGTGCGCATGCACGAGAAACTCGAGCGCCCGGAAATGCTGCGTGGCTCTACCTACAAGGTAAAGACACCGGTTTCCGATCACGCGATGTACGTGACCATTAACGACATCATTCTGAATGCCGATACCGAGTTCGAAACACGGCGACCGTTCGAGATCTTCATCAATTCGAAGAATCTGGACCACTACCAGTGGATTGTTGCGCTCACGCGCATCATGTCTGCGGTGTTCCGCAAGGGTGGGGACGTGACCTTTATCGTTGACGAACTCAAGGCAGTATTCGATCCGCGCGGTGGTTACTGGCAGCCGGGCGGCAAGTTCATGCCGTCGATCATTGCCGAGCTCGGTCACATCGTCGAGAAACACCTGCAGTTCATCGGGCTGCTGCCGAACGAGACGCTGGACGAGCACCAGCAGAAACTGGTCGAGAGCAAACGCCGCGAGTTCGAGGAGCAGCGCAAGCAGCAGGACGCGTTTTCGACCAGCGAGTTCCCGGAAGGTGCGCAGCTCTGCGGCAAGTGCACCATCACCGCCGTGATAATGATGGACGGCTGCATGACCTGCCTGAACTGCGGCGAGTCCAAGTGCGGATGAACCGGGCGCGGTTGAACTGAGCGCAGCCGGGACGCCCTGGCCCCTGTGCTAGACTGCGGCCGGCAACGCCGCGCATTCAATCGATGAGTCTAACGGTTCCCGACTTCACCGCTACACGCGTGCTGGTAGCGGGCGACCTGATGCTGGACGAGTACTGGTTCGGCGCGACCTCACGCATTTCTCCTGAAGCACCGGTACCGGTCGTGCGAGTGACCGGCGCCCAGGCACGCGCTGGCGGTGCGGCTAACGTGGCGGTCAACCTGGCCACGCTGGGTACGCAGACTGTTTTGGCCGGGGTGGTCGGCGACGACGGCAATGCGGACCGTCTGCGCGAGGTGCTGGCTCCCCGCGGTATAGAACTCGCGACGGTACGCGTCGCCGGCATGCCGACCATTACCAAGTTGCGGGTGCTGAGCCGCAACCAGCAGCTCATTCGCCTCGATACAGAAGACCGCTACGAAGCCGAGCACGTCGAGCCGCTGGGCAGCGTCATCGATACGCAGCTTCAGGGCGCGGGCGCCTGCGTACTGAGCGACTACGCCAAGGGTACGCTGCATGCGGTTCAGGATTTCATCGCGGCCTGCCGGGCACGCTCGGTACCGGTGCTGGTCGACCCGAAGGGCGACGATTTTGCGCGTTACGCAGGCGCTACCCTGTTGACGCCGAACCTCGCAGAGTTCGAGGCCGTTGCCGGGGCCGCAATTGACGACGACGACCTGATTCGACGGGCGCGGGCCCTGCGGCTGGAGCTGCAACTCGATGGCCTGCTCGTGACCCTGAGCGAACGCGGCATGCTGGTTATCGACGATCAGGACATCGCCACGCTGCTGCCCGCCCGGGCACGCGAAGTGTTCGATGTCACCGGCGCCGGCGACACGGTGATTGCGACAATGGCCGCCGGCATGGCTGCGGGTATGCCGCTGGCAGAGGCGGCCGCGCTGGCCAACCTGGCCGCCGGCCTGGTGGTTCGCAAGATCGGTGTGGCTTCGGTCACGCCGTCGGAACTGCGCCTGTCAATGCACGAGCAGGGCCAGGGTGGCCGCGGTCTGCTGAGCCGTGACGAAGCGGTGCTGGTGGCCCGGGAAGTGCGGATGCGCGGCGAACGCGTGGTCATGACCAACGGTTGTTTCGACATTCTGCACACCGGCCATGTGGCCTACCTCGAGGAAGCCAAGGCGCGGGGCGACCGTTTGCTGGTTGCCGTGAACGACGACGCATCGGTTGCCCGCCTGAAGGGAGAAGGCCGGCCGGTCAACCCGCTGGCTGACCGGATGGCCGTACTCGCAGGCCTGGCATCAGTCGACTGGGTGGTGCCGTTCGGCGAAGACACACCCGCGGAGCTGATCGGCGCGGTGTTGCCGGACGTGCTGGTCAAGGGCGGCGACTACC
>CBFCXA010000064.1:0-10279 GCA_965601985.1 uncultured Chromatiales bacterium
TCACGAGAGCTTCCGCGCCGAGAGCAACTAAGCGCTCGCAGCTGATCCCATGATGCGCGGGCTCTTGTTCGCAGCCGGTCTGCTGGCCGCGAGCATCGTCTGCGCGCAGGAGAACGCGGTCCAGCGCGGCCGCTACCTGGTGTATGCCGGTGGCTGCATCACCTGCCACACGGCCGAGGATGACGAGACCCAGGCGCTGGCCGGCGGCCGCGCGCTGGAAAGTCCGTTCGGCACCTTCTTCAGTCCCAACATTACGCCGGACGCCGAGACCGGCATCGGCAGCTGGAGCGATGAGGACTTCCTCAGCGCTTTCTGGGAGGGCGTCGGGCCGGACGGTCGCTATTACTTCCCGGCGTTCCCGTACACCTCCTATACCGGGCTCACACGCGAAGACCTGCTGGCCATCAAGGCCTGGTTGTTCAAGCAGGAGCCGGTCCGGCGCGAGAACCGCGCGCATGAGCTGCCCTGGTACCTCGATACGCGCCTGGCGGCGGCGGCCTGGCAGCTGCTGAAGTTCGACGCCGTACGCTTCGAGCCCGATCCGGCGCAGTCACCGGAATGGAACCGCGGCGCCTACCTGGTCCGGCATCTCGGCCACTGCGGCGAATGCCACACGCCACGCGATGCCCTGGGTGGCAGCCTGGTCGATCGCGAAATGGCCGGTATCGAGAAAGGTGGCGACTACAAGGCGGCACCGAACATCTCGCCGCACCCGGACGATGGCATCGGCAACTGGTCGCGTCAGGAACTCGAGCTGCTGCTGGAAATCGGCATGCTGCCCGACGGCGACTTCGTCGGTGGCGGCATGGCCGCGGTCATCGACGACAACACCGGTCAGCTGACGCGTGAAGATCGCAGCGCGATCGCGGTGTACCTGGAGTCGCTGGCGCCGCAGGCAAACGCCCCGGCCGATTGAGCCGCGCTAGATTCCCAGCCGGCTGAGCGCGCCCATGATCTCGCGCAGGATGCCGGACAGGCGGGGATGCTCGGCCTCGAAACCAACCGCTGCCTCCTCGGCCCGTTCCAGCGCCGACTCGTGCTCCTCCGGTGCCGAAGGCTGTTCGCCGACCAGCGCCTCGATGTCGCCGGTCAGCTCGCCGAGCAGACGGCGCGCCTCGGCGTCGACTTCCTGCGTGCCGGCCAGTTCCTCGTGCAGTTGATCGACCAGCTTGCGCAGTTGCTCGCGGGGCATGGACATTCCTCGGATTGAGTCCTGACAGAGCATCGGCCGGCGACCGCTTGCGGTCAATCGTGGTTTTTCCGCATCCGGAGAGCGGCCGACTGCGGCTAAGCTTAGCCTATCTCGAAAACGGCAGACCGCCGCAGGACGGGGAACAGAACATGACTTTCAGCATTGCCGAGATAATGACCGCAGAGCCCGAGACACTCGGCGTGGACGACAGCCTGGAAACCGCCCGCGAGATGATGTCGCAGAGGGGATTCCGGCACATCCCGATCGTCGACGGTGCCGGCGCGCTTGCCGGGCTGGTTACCCAGTCCGACGTGCTGGCCGCGTCCGCCTCGAATATCGGCAGCGCGAGCGACCGACCGGCAGCCGAGGTGCGGATTGGCGAGTTCATGACGCGCGACGTTGCGACCGTCGACGAGCGTGCCGAACTGCGCGACGCGGCGATCTACCTGCAGCGCCACAAGTACGGCTGCCTGCCCGTGGTGACTGACGGCCGGCTGCGCGGCATCGTGACCGACTCGGACTTCGTCGGCGTGGCCATCAACCTGCTCGAGCAGCTCGAACTCAGCGAGCCGGATGACATTTAGCCACCAGGCCGTTTTGCATAACGCCGCAGCGGTGCGCGTGCGTGTGTGGGTTCACAGTTTGCGTCTGCATCGCTTGCTAGTCTGCCCTGACTAGAAGAATGCCGACTCACGGCGAGGGTGCTCATTGAACGCACACCTCATAACAATTCCCTGCGAGCGACTGGAAATCGGGATGTACGTCGCCGAGCTGGATCGCTCGTGGCTGCACACGCCGTTCCCCGGTCCGGGCCTGATGCTCTCGCGCGACGACCAGGTCGACACGCTGCAGCAGAACTGTCGCTACGTGTACGTCGATCCCGACCGCAGCGAGCCGGGACTGCTGTTGCCCGGCCCCGGAGCGACGTTCGACGGCGCGGACGGCTTTGCCGCTGCGCGGGCGACGCTGGACTACAGCGTCCGTCGACTGGCCGAGATCGTTTATGACGCGCGGCACGACGGTCGCATTGCCATCGGGCCGCTGATGCACTGCGCCGGCCAGCTCGCCGAAACCAGCCTGCGCCACCCGGACGCCAGCCTGTGGCTGGTGCGCATGGACAGCGGGCATGGGCTGTTGTATCGACGCGCGCTCGGTACCGCCGTCTGCGGTGTGATCTTCGGCCGGCAACTCGGGCTGGACCACGACGAGCTGCGCAAGCTCGCGCTCGGCGGCCTGCTGCTGGATATCGGCAAGACCGCAGTGCCTGTGCCGATCCTCGCCAAACCGCAGCGCCTGAACGCGGTCGAGCGCGCCTTCGCGCACCGCCATGTGCAGCAGGGTTTCGCGCTGCTGCGCCTCGACCAGAGCGTGCCGGCGCGCGTGGTCGAGATGGTGCTCGGCCATCACGAGCGCATCGCCGGCGACGGCTACCCGCGGCGTCAGAAAGGCACGGACATCCCGCTGTTCGCGCGCATCGCCGCAATCGTCGATACCTTCGATGCGCTGAGCAACGATCGGCGCTATGCCGGCGGCGTATCCGGTCACGCGGCGCTGCGCTACCTGAACAGCCAGCGGGGCACCGGCTACGACGCGGCGCTGGTCGGCGAGTTCATTCACGCGGTCGGTGTGTATCCCACCGGTACCCGCGTGGCACTGGCAGACGGCCGCAGCGGCGTGGTCTGCGGCCAGAACCCGGAATGGCCGCTGCGGCCGCGTGTACTGGTGACGGAGAGCGAGTTCGGCCAGCCGCTGGACGAGCCGGAGCTGCTGCTCAACGGCTTCGGCGCGCGCATCGCGCGGGCGCTGCCGCCTCGTTTGGACAAGACCGCTACGCCGCTGCTCGAAGCCGCAGCCCGCCACACCGGGTGAGCCAGGTCAGTCACGGCTGCTAGACTGGCGCGCCTGCCAGGCAAGCAACCAGGAGCGAGGCCCGTCCATGAGCGAGATCCGGCTGTACAGCTATGACGCCTGCCCGTTCGCTCAGCGCACGCGCATGGTGCTGTCCGAGAAGGGCATCGACTTCGCGCTGGAAGAAGTCGACCCGTTCAACAAGCCGGCCAACTGGTCGGAAATCTCGCCGTACGGCAAAGTGCCGGTGCTGCGCCACGACGACACGTCGATTTACGAATCGACCATCATCAACGAATACCTCGACGAAGTGTTTCCACAGCCCGCGCTGCTGCCGACGGATCCGGTCGCGCGCGCGATGGCGCGTATCTGGATGGACTACTGCGATAACAAGATGCGCCCGGCCGCGGCGAAGATCCTGTGGGAAAGCGATACCCCGGAAAAGCGCGCAGAAGCGTTCGCCGGGCTGGACGACGCGCTGTATTTCCTCGAGCGCGAAGGGCTGGAGAAACTCGGCGACGGCCCGTACTTTTTCGGCGAGCAGGTGTCGCTGGTCGATTTCCAGTTCCTGCCGTTTTTCGAGCGCCTCGAGCTCTACGAGGAGCTGACCGGCTATCACTGGCCGGACGACACGCCGCGGCTGCATCGCTGGTTCGACGCAATGCGCGAACGCCCGAGCGTCGCACCGACGCTGCGGCCGCTGTCTTTTCATCGTGAACAGCACGAGAAGATGGTCGCGGCGATGGAAGCGCGTCGCGCAGCTACCGGCTGACGTGTCTCTGGCCCGCAGCAACGTCGCCGACGCACCGGGCGGCGAGCTGGCCGCGTTCTGCCGCCGGCATCCGCGACTGGTGGTGCTCACCGGCGCCGGCTGCAGCACCGCGTCCGGTATTCCCGACTACCGCGACGAGGCGGGCGACTGGAAGCATCCGCAGCCGGTGCAGTACCAGGACTTCGTCAGCAGCGCGGCCACCCGCCGGCGCTACTGGGCACGCAGTGCAATCGGCTGGCGCCGCATGGACCGCGCGCGACCGAACCCGGCCCATTCCGCCCTGGCTTCGCTGGAACGGCACGGCCACGTTGAACTGCTGATCACGCAGAACGTCGACGGCCTGCACCAGGCCGCCGGCTCACGGCAGGTGGTCGACCTGCATGGACGGCTCGACCAGGTACGCTGTCTCGACTGCACGCACAGCTTGCCGAGACCGGACTTTCAGGCCGATCTGGAAGGCGCGAATCCCGGCTGGTCGCCGGCCGCACACCCGCGGCCGGATGGCGACGCGGATCTCGACGATGCGGCCTACCGCGAGTTTCGCGTACCGCCCTGTCCTGCCTGCGGCGGGCGCCTGAAACCGGATGTGGTGTTCTTCGGCGAGACCGTGCCACGCGAGCGCGTGGAACGCAGCTTCGCGGCGCTGGAAGCCGCCGACGCGCTGCTGGTAGTCGGTTCCTCGCTGATGGTCTATTCCGGCTTCCGCTTTGCCCGCCGGGCCGCCGAGCTCGGCCGGCCGATCGCCGCGGTGAACCGGGGCCGGACCCGCGCGGACGAGCTGCTGCACCTGAAAATCGAGTCTGACTGCACTGCAGCATTGCCCGCACTCACGACGGTTCTCAGCGCGCGAACCGTGACCTGAAGCAAAGCCGCAAGTCCGCTCCCCACTTAGGATTTCCCGTGTGTGTCGGCGGCCGCATCAGGCCGCGGGTGGATTCGCAGCAATGCAAACCCTGGTTGCAGGTCTGGTTGTCCTGGCAGTCGCCTTCCCGGCGGGCTGGCTGGTCTGTCGCGCCTGGATGACGGCGCAGGCGCCGGGTGCGAAAGCCAGCGACGACATGATCCCTGTCAGCCGCCACCACGAAATGTTGCGCACCCAGCGCAGCCTCTATCGGCGCCGGGTGCAGAAGATTCACAAGATGGTGCGCAAGCACGAGGCTACCCGCGACCAGATCCGCGACAAGCTGACCCGGCTGCAGCAGAACATGCAGAGCGAGGCGCAGGAGTCCGGTGACCGCGACGACGAGGTAGAGCGACTCCGTCAGACCGCGGCCACGCTGAAAAAGGCACTGGACAACAAGCGCGAACAGCTGGAGCAGGCCAGGACGGTGATCGGCAGGCTTGAAGAACAGCTCGCGGCCGAAGAGTCCGATGAGGCCTCGTCGAATAATGAGATAGACCTGCTGCGCATCGAACGCGACGAGCTGAGCGCCCGCGTGCGGCGCCTGCAGCTGCCGACCGGCCCGGCAGTCGAGGAGCAGGGCGACAGCGAAACGCTGCGCGAGAAGCTCGGCGAAACGCGCGAGAACCTGGCTGCACGTGAACACAGGATTCGCGACCTCGAGCGCCAGCTCGAACAGCATGAGCTGCAGCAAAAAGAACTGGAAGCCACGATCGATTCCTGGAAACGCCGCATCAGTCCGCTGTCTCGCCAGCTGCAGTTGCAGCGCGAGCTGATCCGCCGGCTGCGCGCCGGGGACAGCGCGGCGGTGGACGCAGCGCCGGAGGAAGCCGGCGAGCCGGACGAGCTGCAACGCATTCGCGGCATCGGTCCGGCGCTGGAGCGCCGGCTGAATGCACAGGGCATCTTCCGCTACGAGCAGATCGCACTGCTGGGAGAAGACGAGTTGCAGGGACTGGCCGACAAGCTGGCGATTTCGCCGGCTCTGCCGCTACGTGACAACTGGGTCGCCCGGTCGCAGCGGCTCTACGAGGAAAAGATCGGCGCAACCGCCTGAGCGGCGCGCGCTTCAGTCAGATCTTCTGGCCGTTGCCAGCGGCGACACGCTCGGTTCCGTGAAACGACCCTCATTGGCCGGTTCCGGCTGCGGACCGGGTTTGGGCAGGTGCATGTCGCGCTGCGTGAGAGGCGCCTCCAGCCGCAGCGCCAGCCAGTCGATGATCGATTGCCACTGTCGGAGTTCCTTGCGCACCCGCGACGGCTGCAGCTCGTGCACACTCAGGCCCTGCTCGGCCGCGTGCAGATAGTTCTGGCTATCGCGCAACTGACCGATAGTCGCGATCGACAGCCGATCCAGGAACTTGCCGAGTTTGCGGTAGCTCAGCGTATTCTCGCGTACCCGGTTGGCAACCACGCCGAGCCGCCCCATGCGACGACTGACCTTGGCGACCAGCAACAAATCCCCGATCAGCCGCGCCGCTGCATGGATGTCGATGTCCGACGGCAGCACCGGCACCAGGATCGCGTGCGCGCCGCGGGTGAACTGCATCAGGTCCTGGTTGGGCAGGGCAGCCGGCGTGTCGACGATCAGATAACGGATTTCACTGGGCACGCGCAGCCGGAAGCTGCGCGTAGTCGATACGTCGTCCTCGAACGCGGCCAGCCCGTAGACTTCGGCCCGGTTGTCCGCACGTTTTTTCAGCCAGCGGATGCTGGAGCCCTGCGGATCGCAATCCATCAGCGCGACGGGATGTCCTCGCGACGCGAGCATGCCGGCGATATTGGTCGTCAGGGTCGTTTTGCCAGAGCCGCCCTTGGTGTTCAGGACGACGATTTTCTTGAGGTCGGGGTGGCCCGGGACATTCAGCATGGGTCAATGCCTGGCGCTTATTATTATTACTTTTAGCATATGCTCGCAAATAATTGAATTCTTTGATCCAGTTCCTGTTTCAGACCTCGGTCGGCCTGAAAACGGCCTGCAACTGCTTCTGAATGTCGGTCGGCACCTCCTCGTAGTGGTCGAATGCCAAACTGAAACTGCCTTCCCCGCCGGTCAGTGACTTGAGCGTGGTCTGGTAGTCGCCCAGCTCGCTGACCGGTACCTGCGCCGCGATCCGGCTACGGTTACCGGACAGGCTGTCGCTGCCTTCGATGCGGCCGCGAATTCCGGCCAGGTGACCGGTGATGTCACCGACATGATTGCTGGTCACCGTCACCTCGACATGCGCGACCGGTTCCAGCACTTTCGGCCGCGCCTTGTCGATCGCATCGAGGAATGCCTTGCGACCGGCGGCGACGAACGCGACCTCCTTGGAGTCCACCGAGTGATGCTTGCCGTCGTGCACGGTGACGCGGATGTCGTCCAGCGGGAAACCGGCGACCGCGCCCTCGGCCAGCACCTGGCGCACGCCCTTCTCGACCGCGGGAATCAGCGACGACGGAATGGCGCCGCCGACAACCTTGTTGCGGAACTCGAAGCCGCTGCCGCGTGGCAACGGCTCGACGCTCAGCCAGACCTCGCCGAACTGCCCGGCCCCGCCGGTCTGTTTCTTGTGCCGGTAATGACCTTCTGATGCGCGCGTGATGGTCTCGCGATACGGCACCTGCGGCGTATGCGTTTCCAGCTCCAGATGGAACTCCTCGCGCATGCGCTCGAGCACCAGGCGCAGGTGCAGCTCGCCCATGCCACGCAGTACCGTCTCGTTGGCCTGTGCATTGTGTTCCAGTCGCAGGCTCGGATCCTCGGCCATGATCTTGTGCAGGGCATCCGAGAGCTTTTTCTCATCGCCCGGGCGTTGCGTTTCCACCGCCAGCCCGTACATCGGCTCGGGCAGTCGGATCGGCTGCAGGTGAAAGTGATCCTCGTCGTGGCTCGAATGCAGCACCGCGTCGTATTCCAGCTGCTCTACCTTTGCGACCGCACAGATGTCGCCGGGCACGGCGGCCGCGATCTCGGTCATTTCGCCGCCCTGCAGGCGATAAAGGTGCGCGGCCTTGAACGACTTGCGCCGCTCGCCGACGTACACGGCATCGCCGTGCTTCACGCGGCCCTGGTGGACGCGGAACACGCCGAGCTTGCCGATGTACGGGTCGACATTGACCTTGAACACGTGGCCGATGAAGTGCGCGTCGGGGTCGGCTGAAACCGCGACCTGCTCGGCCGCATCGCCCTCACCCCGATAGAATACCGGCGGGTTGGCTTCCAGCGGGTTCGGCATCAGCTTCGCGAAAATGTTCAGCAGCTGATTGATGCCGGACCCGGTCTCGGCCGACACGAAACAGACCGGTATCAGGTGTCCGCGCCGCAGCGCGCGTTCGAACGGATCGTGCAGCTGCTCCGGCGTGATCTCCTCGCCCTGTTCGAGATAGATCTCCATCAGCTTCTCGTCGAGCTCGACCACCTGGTCGACGATTTCCGTATGCGCGACATCTACGCCGGAAAAATCCGGCACCACGTCGGCCGGTTGGAAAAAGCAGTCGGCCACCGCGGCCGCGTTATCGCAGGGCAGGTTCAGCGGCAGGCACTCAGCACCGAACGCGTCGCGGATCTCGTTCATCAGCGCAGCCAGGTCGACGTCGCCTGAGTCAATGCGGTTGACGATGATCATGCGACACAATCGCCTTTCACCCGCCGCGCGCATGATGCGCCGGCTCACCGTCTCGACCCCGGCCTGCGCGTTGATCACCAGCGCCGCGGTTTCTACCGCCGGCAGCACGCTGATCGCCCGGCCGATGAAGTCCGGGTAGCCGGGCGTGTCGACCAGGTGCATGAAAACGCCGTCGTGCTCGAGGTGGCAGACGGCGGATTCCAGTGAGTGGCCGATGCGTTTTTCCTGGGCGCTGGCATCGGCAACCGTATTGCCCGAGAGAACTTTGCCGGGTTGATGAATCGCCCCGGCGCGGGCCAGCAGCGCTTCGAGCAGGCTGGTCTTGCCGGCGCCGGCGTGGCCGACGAGCGCAATGTTGCGAACGTGCTCCGTGTCATGGAGCCGTGCAGGTGCCGCCATGGTTACCCCCCGGTATTTTATATTTGTGGGGAGACCCCCCTGGGGGGCGTCCCCAGCGGTCAACCAATAATATAGCAGATGCCCGCCGGCGCGCAGCCGGATAGCCTTGAGGCGTATTGCTGGGAGCCTGGGCGATGACCGAAGACGTGCGTATCCCGCCGCTGCGTGAGGACGAATGGAACGACGCGCAGCGTGCCATGCTGCAGTACGCCTACCAGAAAGGCGGCTTTTACAACGTGATCGGCACGCTGGCGCGCCACGAGGAAGCCTCGGCCAGGCTCGGCCAGGTCGGCGCGCATGTGCTCGGCCCGACCTCGACACTGCCGCCCCGCGATCGGGAACTGCTGATTCTGCGCACCGCCTGGCTGTGCGGGGCCGAATATGAATGGGCCCAGCATGTGCAGATCGGTCGCAAGGCAGGGCTGAGAGAAGACGAGATTCAGCACTGCCGGCGCGGGCCCGACGACCCGGACTGGCCGGCCTTCGACGCCTGGCTGATCCGTGCGGCCGACGAGCTGCACGCCGACCAGCGTATCGGCGACGTGACCTGGGCCGCGCTGGCCGAACGCTACGACACGCTGCAGCTGATGGACGTGGTATTCGCAGTCGGACAGTACACGCTCGTGGCGATGGCGCTGAAAAGCTTCGGCACGCCACTGGACGAAGGGCTGGCCGGCTTCTGACGACTGTTACCGGCGCCTGGCGCGGAGTGACTCAACCCTCGATGCTCATCGACAGCACGCGCGAGATCTCGCACAGCGGTCGGCCGCTCTCGGCGTGCCATTCGTTGAACGCGGCCTGTACCCTGGCCAGGTCACGTTTCGCGGTCGGGAACTTGTCGATCACGCCCATACGGACCATGGCGCCGACCACGTCGCGCGCCAGCACGAACGTATCCTTGCCGGCGCGGCGCAGAAAGAACTGTCCGGTGCGCCCGCCGAGTCGGCTGCCGCGCTTTTTCAAAGTCGCATGCAGGCCGACGATGTCTTCGATCGGCCAGGCCGCCAGCCAGGCGCCGAAGCTGCCAGCTTCCTGCTCGATTTCGAGCACGAACTGCGCATTATCGCGCACGCTCAACAGCTTCTTGTAATGGCGAATCACACGCTTGTCGCCGGTCAGCGCCTCGATCGCTTCGTCCGGCTGAAAGGCGCAGGCGACCGGGTCGAAGTCGTGCAGCACCTGCGACATCTCCGGCCACTTGTAGTCGACGATGCGCCAGACGAAACCGGAGCAGAACACGGCGCGGCTCATCTCCGACAGGTAGTAGTCGCCGCCGCGGGCTTTCAGCGCCCGCGCGCTGCGGGGTTTGGGCAGGTGCACGCGCAGGGCTTTCTCGCCGCCCTGCAGGTTCAGTGCACGATCGTAGATGCTGGCGTAGCTATCCATATCAGTCCAGCGCCCGGTAGTTCTCCCAGCGGAAGCGCGGCGTGCAGATGCACAGGAACACCAGGTCCTCGTCCCCGGTGTTCTCGATCTGCTGGCTGACGCCAGGCGGGATCAGCACTGCATCCCCGGCAGCAAGCAACTGCGGCGGCTCGTCGCCGATCCTGGCCCGGCCC
>CBFCXA010000065.1:0-10261 GCA_965601985.1 uncultured Chromatiales bacterium
CGCGTCCGGGAATCAGTCTTTCTGTCGCTGCTGTTGGTGTTTGCCAACGGTCCATCGCTGGCCCAGATCGAAGAGATACGTGTTTCGGCAAGAAAACTGGACGAGGACCTGCAACGGGTCCCTATTGCCATTACCGCGATCGGTGACGAAGAAGTCACGCGCAAGGGCCTGGTCAATCTCGATACGCTGCTGCAGCAGACTCCCAGCCTGATACTCGACCGCGCCTTCGGTCCTGCGGACCAACGCATCGTGGTCCGGGGACTTGCGCCGACCCGGGGCCGGCAGAATGTCGCAATCCTGCAGGACGGTATCGACATCTCGTCCGAGGCGATAACCACCGGTGGTGGATCGCTACTCATCAATCCCCGCCTGTTCGATCTCGAGCGGGTCGAAATCGTGACCGGGCCGCAAAATGCGCTCTACGGTCGCTCCGCGTTCAACGGGGCCATCAACTACATCACGCGCAAACCAGGCGACGAGTTCTACGCCCGGGTTGGCGGTCAGGTCGGCAACTACGACAACCAGGAAGTGAACTTTCAGGTATCCGGGCCGCTGACGGAAGGGCTTGCCGCTGGATTGACTGGCATGTTCTGGAACCTGGACGGTTTCTACGACAACGAATTCACCGGCGGCACCCTGGGCGGCGAGGAGGGCGTCAACCTGGCGGGAACGGTAGTGATCGAACCCACGGAAACACTCAGCCTGACCGCGCGTGTGGAGTACCTGGACGACGAGTTTGGCCCTACACCGTTCCTGAATATGCCTTTCAATGCGGTGTTCGACGTGCCGCAGGGGGCCCTGGACCAGGGCCTGGCGACTTCACCGACGCTGCCCGGCGTGGACGGCGAAGCAATCAGTGTCGGCGACAAGCTGCCCAGCATGACCGAGGAATCGCGAACCTGCGATGACCCGACGGACGCGTCAAGCTGCGACGATTTCCAGGGCACCGAGCGTGAAATCACGCGCGCGACGCTGACCATCGGCTGGGACCTGGGCGGCGCGCAGTTCACCTCGCTTACGCACGTGGCGGATGCGGAGACCTTTGTCAGTATCGGCGGAGACGACACCTCGGCCGCGGAATCGCTGGTCGTTCAGGAGGTCAACGACCTGAGGGAGACAGACCTGGTCAGCCAGGAGCTGCGCCTGGCGTCGTCGAACAGCGGACCTTTCACCTGGGTCGTCGGCGGCCTGTACTGGCGGGAACAGGTAAAGCTCACCAACGGCTCGTACACCTGCATCAACTACACGGATCTGTTTGCCGGCTTTCCGAACGGGCCGCAGCCCTGCGGTCCGCCGATGGCGCCGGTTGGCGTTGATCCAGACGCACCATATAACCCGGCCCGCTGGGAGCGCGAAACCGAACACTACTCGCTGTACGGGCTGATCGAATGGGAGTTTATCGAGAACTGGAAGCTCGCCTTCGAGGGTCGCCAGGTCTGGGAAGACCTGAGCTACGGCGGCCCCGACACCGATCGCAGCGTGTTCGACCCGTCGGGCACCATCTGCGCCCTGATTCCGGACCTGGGTTGCATCGGCTTCGTCCCGCAGACAGGTCCGGGCACCGATACCCTTTTCGGAACCACGGTGCCTGGCGTCGGTCGCGCCACGGAAGAGGACGATTTCTTCGCGCCCAAACTGACGCTCACCTGGAATGCGTCGGATGAGGCGATGACTTATTTGTCGTTTGCCCAGGCTTACAAGCCAAAAGGCATTTCCCAGATTACCGGCGGCTTCGGTATCTGGTTCGACCGGGCCTGCGAGGCCCAACCCAGCTGCGATCCGGTCGAGAGATTCCGCTTCGACCGGGAGCGGCTCGACGCCTATGAGCTGGGCATCAAGACCAGTTGGGCGGACAACCGGTTACAGCTCAACGGTGCCGTGTTCTTCCAGGACTTCAAGAACAAGCAAGTGTCCCAGCAGATCGTCGAGGGCGGCGCGCTAGTGCCGATTGTCACCAATGCGGGCAAGGCCGAGGTGCTGGGCCTGGAGTTCAACGCCCTGTGGCTGCCCACTGACAATCTGTCGCTGTCGCTGGGTTACACCTACCTCGATACCGAGTTCACCGAGTACGTGCAGTTCACCGGCGGGGTCGGCACCCCGGCCTACGTGGGCAACTGCACGCCGGTGACCCGCGGCGGGGCTGATGGATGCGACGTCGACTTCTCCGGTAACGAGCTTGAAGGTGCCCCGCCGCATTCCCTGGTCGGCAATGCGCGCTGGCAGAGCCTGCTGGTGGGCGCGACTGACTGGTTCGTGGAAACTGACTTCCAGTTCCAGGACGATCGTTTCGCCAATGATCAGAACACGGTCTATTTTCCGGCATTCTGGCAGTTTAATTTTCGCGCCGGCCTAGTGAGCGAAAGCCTCGATGTCGTCCTGTTCGTCGATAACGCCTTCG
This sequence comes from uncultured Chromatiales bacterium, assembly GCA_965601985.1. GTDB lineage: Bacteria > Pseudomonadota > Gammaproteobacteria > Steroidobacterales > J054. Next base: position 2,399 of record CBFCXA010000065.1, read on the forward strand.
ATGACGATACGACGCGCACCGGCGTGCTGGTGCCCGACATTGCCTTCTTTGCGGTGGACAACCCGCAACTGCGGATACCGAACCGGGGGCGGCTCTATGCCACGCAGCCACGCACCTACGGATTGCGGCTGACCTATCGGTTCGGGGCGAGATGATGTGAGATTCGGCACCGCGCTGCGGTGCCGGAATCTCACAGGCATCAGTCGAACTCGCAGACCAGCACGCGTCGCTCGGTGATCGAGCCGACCAGAAGCAGGTTGCCGTAGTTGACTCCGACGCTGCTGGCAGAGAACTGCCGGCCGTCGTCCAGATAGATGTCTTCGCGGCCGTTGGCACCGCCGTTATCGTGTAACGATACCCGCATCACCTGCGAGGGCGCCGGCTCGCCGGCCGCAAAATGCTGAATCAATTTCAGCGTGTTGGCATGCGCGCCGACCCAGAGATCGCCGTCTCCATCCACGTCTACGTTGTCTGGCGAGGACGTCACCGGTATGCGCGACACTTCGCTGACTGCGCCGGTCATCGGGTCGCGCTCGAGCACCCGCAGGCGCTGCGCGGAGGTTTCCGCCACGAACAGGTAGCGGCCGTCGGCCGAGGCATTGATGCCGCCGCCCGAAGCGATATTGTCGAGCACCACTTCGACGCGCGCGTCGTCGACGTAGGTCAGCGGCGAGGCGCCGACACCCAGCTGCTGCAGTACGGTGCCCAGCCCGCCTTCGGCCTTGTCGTTGGCGACATAGAACTGCGCCGGGCCGACCGCAACCAGGTCGTTGGGCGACAGGAATGCCGGGTCGCTCCAGGTGCGCTGATGCTCGAAGCGGCCGGGCCTGGCTTCGACGAATAGCTCGACCATCTCCGGCTCGCTGCCGCGGTTTACCGGGTGATTCAGCGCGAACAGGTAGCGTTGCCCGGCGTCGTCGATGTGCAGGCTCAGCCCGTGCGGGCGGAAGTGCTCGGGCTTGCTCAGCAACGCGGTTTCCGCGGCCAGCGGCCGCGCGTTGAGGTCGACCACCGCAACCGTGCCCTGCACGTCGTCGCGCCCCTCGACCAGGCCCTTGCGATCCAGCAGCGACAGGTAAGCCAGCCCGCGTTCACGATCGACGAGGATGTCTTCGGCGCTGGCGCCGAGCTCGAGCGACTCGCAGCGGCCGGCAAACTGGGGTTCTATCTGGCGAAACCAGCTGCCACGCCAGGCGAGCACGGCGGTAAATGCCAGGCTGATCAGCACGATCCAGCCGACCAGCTTCAGAATGGTTTTTATGATGCGCATCGGTTCCTCCCGTGCCGGGACTATCACGAGGAAAGCGGGCAACTATCGGCCAGGCCTCGCGCCGGGCCACCCGGCCCCGGTATTCTAGCCGCCTGGTGGTGACCCATGTCGCTAATGGTCCCGGCACGCATCCACGGACAGGGCCAGGTCGGAATCACCCGCAACGACAATCACTTGACGGTCAGTGCGGTCGGCGCCGTTGTGCCGCTGCGCGCCTTCCAACAACATCCGCCCTCACCGCCAGGGCCCCGGGGAACCAGCATGGCAACTTCAAGCGACGCGGCGACGGAAATCGACGAGCGCGGGCTCAAGTTCGGGCCGCTGCGCATGCAGCCGTTCGTCCGGCCGAGCAACCTGTTCGCCTTGTACTTCGCGTCGTTCTTCGGCATCGCCAGCATGAGCTTCATTAATACCAGCCAGCCCTACGTGCTGACGGAAATCATGAACATCCCGCTGGCGGAGCAGGGCACGCTGTCGGGCCGGCTGACGGTGATCCAGGAGATCACGCTGCTGATATTGCTGGGTCCGGTCGGCGCGCTGTCGGACAAGTTCGGGCGCAAACCGATTTACGTGGCGGCCTTCCTGTTCCTGGGGCTGGCCTACTTCCTGTACCCGCTGGCCAGCACCGTGCTGATGCTGTTCATGTTCCGCATCGTGTTTTCGATCGGCGTGTCGGCCAACTCGGTGATGTTGCCGGCGGTCGCTAACGACTATACGCAGGAACACTGTCGCGCCAAGATGATCGCGTCCTGTTTCATCTTCAACGGCCTTGGTCTGGTGGTGCTGATCGCGCTGCTGCGCGGTCTGCCGGTGCAATTCCAGGAGATGGGCATCGACCCGGTCACCGCCGGCCAGTACTGGCTGTGGGTGGTCACCGGCATCTGTCTGACCGTAGCGGTTGTGCTGGCGCTGTTTCTCGCGCCGGGTGCACCGAAGCAGCTGGACGAGCGTGAGCCGCTGCTGGCTACCTTCAAGGTCGGGCTGAAAGCCGCCAAGAACGTACGCATCCTGCTCGCCTACGCCGCGGCCAGCGTGTCCCGCGGCGACCTGTCGGTCATGAGTACCTTTTTCACGCTGTGGCTGACCCAGGTCGGTATCGAGCAGGGCATGAGCACTGCCGAGGCCAGCCGCTCGGCGCTGACCTTCTACGTCGTGGTGCAGGGTTTCGCGCTGCCCTGGGCGCCGATTGCCGGCTGGCTGCTCGACCGGATCGATCGCGTTGCGGGCCTGGCCATGGCAACCGCCATCGGCGCTATCGGTTACGGATCGCTGTTTCTGCTGGACGACCCGCTCGGCAACTGGATGTATCTGTGCGCCGCACTGATCGGCATGGCCGAGATGACCGCGAACCTGTCCGCGACCTCGCTGATCGGCAAAGAGGCACCGGAACGCGGTCGTGGTGCCGTGCTCGGTACCTGGACCTGGTTCGGCGCCGCCGGCATTCTCACCGTGGCGCTGGTCGGCGGTTACCTGTTCGACAACGTCAGCCGCATCGGGCCGTTCATGTTCGTTGCCTGCGCGAACCTCGTGCTGCTGGCGTGGGCGCTTAGCATCCTCGCGCGCAATCGCCGCAATGCCCGGGCTGCTCTATCGGAATGACATAGCGTCAGTTTGCACAGGACGCTGCCAGCGGCGATTATTTTTTCCTTATCTACCGATTAGAGGCACGACAAGATGCAACACCAGCGCAGGGACCTGTTGAAATCATTTGCCGGCGTCGGCGCTTTCGGCGCGATGAGCCTGGCGATGGGCAGTATGAGCCGCGAAGCCCAGGCCAAAGTCTCCGGCCAGGCGAAATACGGCGTCGGGCCAGCGCTGGAAGGGCCGTACCTGGACCTGCGTACCGGCCGGGGTAACCAGCTGGCCTATGCACGTATCCAGAGCGATATCGACTTCGGCAAGCAGAAGTACTTCTGGTTCAAGGGGTACGTGGCCGGCAACCGACCGGCGAAAAAGATCGACGACCTGTTCGGCGCGCAGGGCTTCGGCGTAATTCGCCTGAACGAACGTGAAGACGGCGTCATCGAACGCATGTGCCGCGAGATCATTCTGTACACCGACCTGCGCAGCGGCGAAGTGATGGAAGAATGGTACAACCCGTATATCGATGAGACGGTGAAGGTCGTGCAGGTCGATAATGATCCGTACAACTACACCATCGAAGAGTACTTTCCCGCACCGCCAGAATTCGGCGGCCTGAACCAGGAAGAAGCGCCGCCGCGCATCCCCTTCGTACTGCCCTGGTACCAGCACGGCGACTGGCTTGAAATGGAGATGCACATTCATCTCGCCTACCCGAGCGCGCTGCAGCCGGACGAGTGGCCGCGCGAGTCGGCTGGCCCCATCAACCAGGTCTCGGAGATGTTCGCGCATCACGTGAAGGCCGAGGACATGCAGAACCCGGATATCACCAGCCTGGACTACCGCGGCAGCTGGAATCGCGTCACCCCGTGGCTGCCCTGGATGCTGATGGGCCAGTCACCCGGTTTTTGTCAGTACCAGTGTTTCATGGGCACGGCAAATCATCCGGGAGACGTACTGTCACGTTCGGCGGTCGACTACGCGGAGAAGTACTATGCGAAGTACTTCGAGGCGCCGACCAATATGGACGGGGAGAGCCTGTCCAGCCTCGAGCGCTATGCCATGGAGCAGACACCGGCGCCGGTGAAAAAGTAAGCCTGGCGCCGCGGCTGACGGCGGCTGTATCGAAGGATTCCCCGATCGCCTGTAGTTTTTTGCCTGGCAGCGTCGCTATCGCGGGCCGACAGGCGAATAGCGGGCAGCCGCGTCCTTCCGGGCCTTCGGACGGTTGCCTACATTAGCCCGCTCGCTGGGGACGCTGGGGATCTGTGTGACACTCGAATTCGGTGACCGGCCGATGTTTATCGGCGGGCAGTTCGTGCCCAGCGAAAGCGGCGACTGGATGGACTCGGTCAACCCGGCGACCGAACAGGTACACGGCCGGGTCCCGGCCGGCACGGTCGGCGATGTGGCCCGTGCGGTGGATGCCGCCGCCGCCGCACAGCCGGCCTGGAACGCGATACCGGTGCTCGAGCGCGGGCGCCTGCTGCGCCGGCTCGGTGAGGAAATGCACCGTCGGGCCGATGAGGTGCTGCCGCTGGAGGCCGCCGATACCGGCAACACCATCCGCAGTCTCGGCGGCGACATTGTCCTGGCCAGCGCTTACCTCGACCTGATGTCCGGCCTCGGCATGGAGATCAAGGGCGAGAGCGTGCCGGCTACGCCTGACAATCTGCATTTCACGATTCGCCAGCCCTACGGCGTGGTCGGGCGCATCGTGCCGTTTAATCATCCGTTTTTGTTCGCGGCCGCGCATCTCGGTGCGCCGCTGATTGCCGGCAACGCGGTGGTGCTGAAGTCGCCGGATCAGAGTCCGCTGTCGGCGCAGCTGATGGCGGAGATCTGTCGCGACGTGCTGCCGCCCGGCGTCGTGAACATCGTGTCCGGCGTCGGAACCGTGGTTGGCGATGCGATCGTCCGGCACCCGGAAGTGCGGCGTATCGGCTTTACCGGCTCGGTACCGACCGGCATGGCGATTCAGCGCGCGGCGGCCGAAGTCGGCATCAAGCACATCACGCTGGAACTGGGCGGCAAGAACCCGCTGATCGCATTCCCGGACGCCGATCCGGCCAGGGTTGCACAGGCAGCCGTGGCCGGTATGAATTTCGCGTGGTCCGGCCAGTCCTGCGGTTCGACCAGCCACCTGCTGTTGCACGAGTCGCTGCACGACGAGGTGCTGGAACGGGTGCTCGCCCAGGTCAGCGCAATTCGCCTCGGTGATCCGCGCGACCCCGAGGCCGAGATGGGCCCGGTCAACTCAGCCGGCCACTATCGTCACGTGACCGGGCTGATCGAAACCGCGCGCGAAGATGGCGCGACGATTCTTCATGGCGGCAAGCGGCCTGTTGGCGAGCAGTTCGCCCGCGGCTACTGGGTCGAGCCGACAGTAATCGGCGAGGTTTTACCGGGTATGCGCATTGCGCGAGAAGAGGTCTTTGGACCGGTGCTCAGTGTGCTCAAATGGCGTGACGAGAGCGAGGCGCTGGAAATAGCCAACGGCACGAGCCTCGGGCTGACCGCCGGTGTCTGGACGCAGAACGTGACCACCGCGATGCGCATGGCCCGGGAGCTGAATTCCGGACTGGTGTGGATCAACGGTGGCGGCCGGCACTTCATGGGCACCGGCTTTGCCGGCGGGGGTGATTCCGGTCTCGGCCGGGACGAGTGCCTGGAAGAAGTCCTCAGTTACACGCGGCCGAAGTCCGTTCATGTAATGTTGTAGGCGAGGCCGTGTGGTCAGTTAAAAGGACAAGGACGTGGAAATAGGACGCGGGGGCGACGCACCCATCGATCGCAGCGGTCGTCGCTTCGGTCCGGTCTGGCTGGTTCCGGGGGTGACCACGCTCAACGCCTTGTCCTTCGCGTTCGCGGCCTATACGACCATCGGCCTGCTGACCTTCATCGCGACCGGTACCCCCTATGTGCTTAATGCCAATCTCGGCATTCCGCTGGAAGACCAGGGGCAGTACACCGGTGATTTCCAGCTGCTGAACGAGATCATCCTGCTGCTGGTATTCGCGCCGGCCGGCGTGCTGGCCGACCGGATCGGGCGGCGCGGCGTTTACGCCGTCGGGCTGTTCGCGATGGGCCTGGCCTATGTGCTCTACCCGCTGGCTACGTCGATCTTCGAACTCGGCTTGTACCGCGTGATTTACGCTGTGGGCATCGGCCTGGCGACCGGCATGCTCGGCACGCTGCTGGCCGATTACCCGCAGGATATTTCGCGCGGCAAAATGGTCGCGATGGTCGGCATCCTGAACGGCGTCGGCGTGGTCACCGTGACCTTCACGATTGCGCGCTTACCCGGCATCCTGGCCGACGCCGGCTATCCGCCGCTCGACGCCGGCCGCTATGCGCACTGGGTGGCCGCGGGATTCTGTTTTCTGACCGCGGTCATCGTCTCGCGCGGATTGCAGAAGGGCGCGCCGGTCAACAAGGACGAGCAGCCGCCGCTCAGGGAAGTCTTGCTGGCCGGGTTCACCGAGGGCCGCAATCCGCGTATCGCGCTGGCCTACGCCTGCGCGTTCATCGCGCGCAGCGACCTGGTGGTGCTGGGCACGTTCACGACGCTGTGGGGACAGACCGCCGGCATCGAACAGGGCCTTGACCCGGCCCGCGCTGCGGCCCGCGGCGCGCAGATCTTCGGTACCGCGTCGCTGGCCGCGTTGCTGTGGTTGCCGATCATCGGTTCGATCGTCGACCGTATGAATCGCGTGACCGGCGTCGCGCTGTGCATGTCGATTGCGGTCGCCGGTTTCATGAGCACGCTGATGATCGGCGATCCGCTGGATCGCGCGTCGCTGGGCTGGTTCGCGTTCTTGGGTATCGGCCAGATCAGCGCGTTCCTCGGCGCGACGGTATTGATTAGCGCCGAGGCGCCGCCGCGCGCCCGCGGCGCGGTGATCGGCATGTTCAACGTATTCGGCGCGATCGGCATTATCGTGTCGGTCGGCGTCGGCGGGCGCCTGTTCGACGCGTTTCAGCCGGCCGCGCCGTTCGTATTCATCGGCCTGATCACGCTGCCGGTGGTGCTGTTCGCACTGATCGTGCGCTGGAAGGCGCCAGGCCCGCTGCGCCCGGCAGCCCCGGCTCCCGACTGAGTCAGGCGGCTACGTCAAAGCCCGCATCTTCGATGGCCGCCACCAGGCCGTCGCGCTGGATCACCGCCGGGTCGAAATCGATCGTGACCAGCTTTGCGTCCAGATCGGCCTCGGCCTTGTTCACCCCGTCGCGGCTGCCCAGCGCGTTCTGGATGCTGTTCACACAGCCGCCGCAGGTCATGCCTTCCACTTTCAGCTGCACTCGTTCCATGCCTGTCTCCTTCTAATTGGTCGTGGACGACTGGCGGCGGAATGCCGGCCGCCAGCCACGTAACAACAATGAATTGGTAACCACGCTGACGCTGCTCATGGCCATCGCCGCGCCGGCCATCGCCGGGCTTAAGAACCCGGCCGCGGCCAGCGGGATGCCGATGACGTTATAGATAAATGCCCAGAACAGGTTCTGCTTGATCTTGCGGAAGGTCGCGCGGCTGGCTTCCAGCGCGCCGCCGACCAGGCGCGGGTCGGTGCGCATCAGCGTGATGCCGGCGGTTTCCATCGCCACGTCGGTGCCGCTGCCCATTGCGATGCCGACGTCGGCCGCGGCCAGCGCCGGCGCGTCGTTGATGCCGTCGCCGATCATGCCGACCTGGTAGCCGTCCGCCGACAGCTGTTCGACCGCCGCGGCTTTTTCCTCCGGGCGCACGCCGCCGCGGGCTTCATCGACGCCGGCCTGCCGGCCGATCTCGTCGGCCACCAGCGGCGCATCGCCCGACAGCATCAGGGTCTTCACGCCCATGGCCCGCAGCCGTTCGATCGCTTCGGGCGACTCATCTTTCAGCGGGTCGGCAATCGCGATACTGCCGAGCAGTCCGTCCGGGTCGGCTACCCAGACTACCGTCTGCCCCGCGGCTTCCTGCTGTCGTGCCTGCGCCAGCGCGTCGCCCGGCGCCAGCCCCTGCTCGTCGAGCA
>CBFCXA010000066.1:0-10171 GCA_965601985.1 uncultured Chromatiales bacterium
ATCATGCAACCCAGTGTGCGCGAGTTCTACAAGCTGGAGAATCTGTGGGACCTGGGCGGCGGCACACCCGGCGCCGAGGCCAGCGGCGCCTGAACGGGCGTGGAAATCTCACTGCTGGCGGTCGGCACCCGGATGCCTGCCTGGGTAACGGCCGGCTTCGAGGAATACCGCAAGCGCCTGTCGGCTCAGCTGACCCTCGTGCTTCACGAGGTGCCGGCCGGGCAACGCAAGGCGCGCGCCGACGCAGCGGCAGCCCGTCGCCTCGAGGGTGATCAGCTGCTGCGCCGCGCGGACCGTGCTGACCTGGTACTGGCGCTGGACGAGCAGGGCCGTCAGTGGAGCACCGGGGAACTGGCCGATGCCCTGCGTCGCTGGCAGCTCGAAACACCCAGGGTTGCGTTGCTGGTCGGCGGGCCGGATGGTCTGGACGAGCGCTGTCGGCAGCGCGCCGACCGGCTCTGGTCATTGTCCGCGCTGACCTTGCCACACCCGCTGGTACGCGTACTGATCGCCGAACAGATCTACCGCGCCTGGACCATCCTGCAGGGCCATCCCTACCATCGCGCCTGATGGCCGCTTTCGTCTATCTTGCCTCCGCCTCGCCGCGGCGCCGCGAACTGCTGACTCAGCTGGGTGTCGACTGTCGCGTGGTTCCGGCCGCGGTGGACGAATCCCGTAAACCTGAGGAGACACCGGATCGTTATGTAACCAGGCTGGCGCAGGACAAGGCTGCTGCGTCGCGGCTGACGCTGGGTAAGGTGCCCGAGCTGGTGATCGGCGCCGACACGGCGGTAGTGATCGACGACCGGATCCTCGGCAAGCCGCGCGACGGCAAGGAAGCTGAAGCCATGCTGATGGCGCTATCCGGCCGCTGCCACGAGGTGGTCACCGGCGTGGCCGTAATCGGACCGGACGACCGCCAGGTCAGGCTGAGCCGCAGCCGCGTGTGCTTTCGTGCCCTGTCGCCGGAAGAAGTCCGCGCCTACTGGGCCACCGGCGAGCCGGCGGACAAGGCCGGCGCCTACGCCATCCAGGGCCTGGGCGCCATGTTCGTGGCGTCCCTGGAAGGCAGCTATACCGGCGTGGTGGGACTGCCGCTCTATGAAACTGCGCAGCTGCTTACGACCTTCGGGTATGGTCTGCTGCTGCCGGGCCGGAACGCGACGCATGGGTGAGGAGATCCTGATCAACGTGACCCCGAGAGAAGTCCGCGCCGCCGTGGTCGAGAACGGTGTGCTGCAGGAACTGCTCATCGAGCGCGCGTCGCGTCGTGGCCTGGCGGGCAATATCTACCAGGGCCAGGTGTCGCGGGTGCTGCCCGGTATGCAGGCGGCCTTCATCGATGCCGGACTGGCGCGCACCGGGTTCCTGCATCTGACCGACATTTATCAGTCCGGCGGGCAGGCGGAAGGTGAATCCGGGCCATCGATCCGGGAGCTGTTGCGACAGGGCGACGAAATCCTGGTCCAGGTGCTGAAGGATCCGATGGGCACCAAGGGCGCGCGACTGACGACCTACCTGACGATCCCGTCACGCTACCTGGTACTGATGCCCCGTGGCGACTCGGTCGGCATTTCGGCGCGTATCGAAGACGAAGCCGAGCGCGAGCGGCTGCGTGAAATCATGGGCCAGATCACACCGTCCGGCGGGTCGGAATTCGGCTACATCGTGCGCACTGCGGCCGAGGGTGCTAGCCACGAAGCATTGCGTGCCGACATGCTGTTCCTGCACAAGCTCTGGGAAGTGATCCGGGCCCAGGCCGCGACCGCGCGCCCGGGCAGCCTGGTCCACGAAGACCTGCCGCTGGCAATTCGCGTGGTGCGTGACCTGGTCGGTCTGGGTATCGAGCGCGTACGCATCGACAGCAAGCAGGCCTTTTCGCGCGTGCGCGAATTCGCCGAGAATTTCATGCCCGAACTGGCACCGGCCATCGAGCACTACAGCGGACGGCGGCCGATCCTCGACCTGTATGGCATCGAGGACGAAATTCAGCGCGCGCTGGAGCGCACCGTGCCGCTGAAGTCCGGCGGCCACGTCGTGTTCGATCAGACCGAGGCCATGACTACGGTCGACGTCAATACCGGCGGCTACGTCGGTCACCGCAATCTCGAGGAAACCATCTTCCGCACCAATCTCGAGGCCGCGGTGGCGATCGCGCGGCAGCTGCGCCTGCGTAATCTCGGCGGCATCATCATCATCGACTTCATCGACATGACCGAGGAGCAGCATCGCCGGCAGGTGCTCGACGCGCTGGAATCGGCGCTCGCGTCCGATCACGCGCGCACCCAGATTACCCAGGTGTCGCCGCTGGGCCTGGTCGAGATGACCCGCAAGCGCACGCGCGAGAGCCTCGAACACATACTGTGCGAGCCCTGTCCCACCTGCCATGGCACCGGCTACCTGAAGACTGCGGAGACGGTCTGCTACGAGGTGTTTCGCGAGGTGTTGCGTCAGCATCGTCAGTTCAGCTTCGAAGAGCTCGTGGTACTCGCGCATGCCGACGTGATCGAGCGCCTGCTGGACGAGGAGTCGAACAGCCTCGCCGAACTGGAGGAATTCACCGGCAAGCCGATCCGGCTTCAGACCGAGTCCGGCTACGCGCAGGACCGCTTCGACGTGGTTCTGATGTAGGGCGCCAGGATGGCCGGCATTCTTCCAAGGCTGATTCGCGGCCTGATCTACACCGCCGCGACCGCAGTGATTGTCCTCGCGCTGCTGGTCGGACTCGTTCGTCTGCTGCTGCCGCAGGTGCCCGAGTACCAGGAAGAGGTGCGTCGCGTGGCTGAACAGGCCACGGGTTTCGATGTCGACTTCGTCCGCCTAAGCGCCAGCTGGCCGCTGCGCGGTCCGGAGCTGAGCCTTTATGACGTGCGGCTGCTCGACCCGCAGACCGGCGCCGAGCTCGTGGCGGCCGAACAGATCGCGGTCGGGCTGAGCGTATTCCGGCTGTTTGGCGAGGGCGCGCTGGTTCCCAGCCGGCTGGCCGTCAGTGGCATAAAACTAGATATTGAACGCCAGGCGAACAATGACTGGCGCCTGCAGGGCCGGCCACTGGCCGACTGGCTCGGCGATGGAGAAACCTCCGGAGCGGTGCCGGAAATAGACCTGCTGCTGGAAGACGTGCAGCTTCGCTATAACGACGCAGCGATAGCGAACAGCCGCGTCGATGCACAACTGTCGAGCCTGGCCCTGACCCTGAACGACGACCAGGTGTCGCTGGACGGACGCGTCGAACTCGACGGCGCGGTGCCCGGGCGCGTCGCGCTCAGCGCGCTGGTCGACGGCGAGCTGCTGAGCGCCGATCGGCGTTACGACGACGTCGAGTGGACCGTCAGCCTGGATACCGAGAGTCTTGACCTTCGGGCCCTGCTGGACCTCGCGCTGCGCAGCGAAACGCCGCTGGTCGGAGCGTTCGGCGATCTCGAACTGAATGCGCGCATGCGTGGCTTCCAGCCGACCGACGCGGTCGCTGAATTCGACTTCGAGGACGTCGTTCTGCGCACCGGCGATGCGGGTGAGGCGAGCTATCCGCGCCTGGCCGGTGCAGTCGAATGGGGCACTACACGCCAGGGCTGGGTGTTGGCGGCGCGCGAACTGCGCGTGCAGCGTCCGGATTCGATGTGGCCGCGCAGCGATCTGCGCCTGGCCGTGTCGCGCGGCGATGACGGCAGCCAGTCGCTGTTAGTCAGTGTGTCCTTCCTGCGCCTGCAGGACCTGTATCCGCTGGTCGAGGCGGTGGCAACGCCCGAGGCACGCGATGGTGTGTTGCCGGCGGAACTGCGCGGCGACGTTCGTGCGGTCGATTTTGCGCTTACGACCCGACCGGAGCAGGCAGTCCGATACAGCCTGTCGGTCGAAGCTGACCGGCTGGGCATCGTGGATGCGCCGGGGGGCATCACCGCGGACGGGCTGAGCGGTAACGTCGTCGCCGATCAGGACGGTGGCCGACTCGAGCTCGCCAGTGCGGATGCGCGCTTTGCCCTGCCCGACGTGTTTCCGGATCCGCTGCTGGCCGAGGAGCTGTCAGGCTTCCTGGTCTGGCGCGTGACCGAGGATGCGGTCCGGGTATTGAGTGACAGTTTCCGGGTAAGCGCGCCCGACATTACCGCCACTTCGCGCTTCGAAGTCAGCGTACCGCGCGACGGCCGCAGTGCGCGCCTCGATCTTGCTGCGACTGCCCGGGCCGAGGGTACGCGCGCGCTGGTGTTCATCCCGACCGGCAAGATGCCGCCTCCGGTGGGCCGCTGGCTCAAGCGCGCGATCGTCGGTGGTCGGATTCCCGAGGCGCGCATTCGTTTTGACGGGGCGCTGCGCGAGTGGCCCTACGATCATGGTGAAGGCCTGTTTCGCGTGGATATCGACATCGAGGACGTGGTGCTGGATTACGCGCCAGGCTGGCCAGCCGCGCGCGAACTGGACGGCACGGTCGTATTCGACGGCATCAGCTTTTTCAGTGAGCGGAATAGCGGCAGGCTGGCCGGGCTGCCGGTCCGCAACGCACAGGTGCGTATCGAGGACCTGCGCAAGGGCTTGCTGGAGATTCGCAGCGATCAGCGTGTGCCGGTCGCCGGCACGCTGGAGCTGTTACGCGCCTTGCCGGTGACTGCCGGTCTCGGCCCGGTCATGCAGCGACTTAAGGGCGAGGGGCAGCTGGCTGCCGATCTCGACCTGCAGGTTCCGGTGCTGCGCCCTGCGGAATACCGACTGCGTATCGACGCTGAGATCGAGAACAGCACGCTGGGCTTGTCCGGACTGGAGTACGGTTTTTCCTCAGTCAATGGCGGGCTGAGAGTCCGCAACACGCGGCTGGACGCCGACCGCATCGACGCCGAGCTGCTCGGCGAACCGGTGCAGGTCAAATTGCGCTCGGTCGCCGCCGACAGCGCCGCGTTCGGTCACTACGCACTGGTCGAGGGTGCGATCCCGGCGACGCGCTGGGCCGAGGCCCTGAAGCTGCCGTTCAGCGAGCGACTGGAAGGCACGCCGCAGGTCGCCGCGATGGCCCTGGTCCCGGCACCTGGTTCCGGTCGCAATTTCCATGTATTGCTGCGCTCCGGACTCGAGGCTGTAGTCAGTAGCCTGCCGGAACCTCTGCGCAAGACAGCGGAGGAAACCCGCGCGCTGCAGGTCGATGTCGGTTTCCCCGCTGCAGGCAGTGTTCGCGTCCGCGGCGACCTGGATCGCGAGCTGCGCTGGGACCTGTTGCTGGATACCAGTTCGGATAGCTGGCGAGTGGCGCGCGGTGCATTGCAGCTGGGCGGATCGCCCGCTGATCTGCCGCTGGCAACCGGGGTAGAGATTACCGGCACCATTCCGCGCCTGGTCGTGGACGACTGGCTGGATCTCGGCGGCGATTCGATCCCGCAGCCCGGCGAAGCTGCGCCATTTCGCGAACTGGCTATCGCGGTTGCTGAACTGACCGCGTTCGGCCAGGTGTTTCGCGACATCGACATATTCGCCGATCAGCGCGACAACGGCTGGCGCATCGAACTGGACGGCGAGCGTGCGAGTGGCGTGATCGGGCTGCCGGGGGAGCCCACGCAGGAGCAGCCCTTGCGCGTCGACCTGCAACGACTCTGGCTGATCGAGCCGGCGGAAGGCGAAGTTGATGAGCTGCCCGATCCGCGCGATGTGCCGTCGATGGAAATCGCGATCGCGGACTTCCGGATTGCCGACCTGCGCTTCGGTTCTCTCGATACCGAAATCAACCCTGTCGGTGACGGCGTGGTGGCCAGTACCATCGGTATCGTCAGCGGCAGTTTCTCGATCAGCGGTGACGCTGACTGGCGTGTCCTTGGCGACGACCGGTCTCTGCAACGCTCCAGCCTGCGACTGAACCTGGAAAGTTCAGATGTCGCCGGCATGCTGGACAGTTTTGGCTACAGCCCGGTTCTCGACGCACCGGCTGCGACCGCCAGCGCCGATCTCAGCTGGGCGGGACCGCCGTCGGCCGATTTCCTGTCGATTGCATCCGGTGGTTTTCGCTTTCGCATGGAGCGGGGCACGCTCAAGCAGCTGGATCCCGGCGGCGGTCGCCTGCTCGGCGTACTCAGTGTGTCGGCGCTGCCCCGGCGACTGTCGCTGGACTTCAGTGACCTGGTCGATGAGGGCCTTGGCTTCGACGTGCTGCAGGGAGACTTCGATCTCGAGTCCGGAAACGCCTATACCTGCAATCTAGGCCTCGAAGGTTCGGTCGCCGATCTCGGTATCGTCGGGCGGACCGGCCTGCGCGACCGCGACTACGATCAGCTCGCGGTGGTGCGCCCGCACGTAGGTGGTGCGCTGGCCGCAATCGGTGGGACCGTCGTGGGCGGCCCTGTCGGGGGTGCTGCGGCAGTGCTGATCGCGCAGATTTTCCGCAAGCCGCTCAGCCAGCTGGGCGAGTCCTATTATGAAATCTCCGGCCCCTGGGAGGACGCCAGTATCCAGCGAGTTCAGCGCACCCAGGTGGACACCGCGCGCTTCAGCGACTGCGAGCGATACCTCGCCCAGGTGCTGCCGGAACAGCCTGAACTCGATGCAGAACCGGGCTCGGAACTGCCCGAGGAAATCGTCCCGTGACCGGCAAACTGGTGGCCGGCGCGATCCAGCTGAACAGCGGCGATCGCGTCGAGGAGAACCTGCGTAATGCCGGGGAACTCACCGCCCGCGCGGTCGAGCGCGGCGCACAGCTGGTCGTGCTGCCGGAAAACTTCGCACTGATGGCCGCGTCCGAACGGGCGCGCCGGGATCAGGCGGAAGATGACGGCGACGGGCCGATGCAGGCGGGCGCAGCTGCGATCGCGCGCCGCCACGGCTGCTGGCTGGTAGCGGGCAGCCTGCCGATCCGCCGGGCCGACGATCCGCGACCGGCGTCGGCCTGCTGCGTTTACGACAGTGACGGCAGGCGCGTGGCGCGCTACGACAAGCTGCACCTGTTCGACGTAAGCCTGCCCGGCCTCGACGAGTCATACCGCGAGTCTGCCGATACCGCGCCGGGCCGCTCGGCGGTCGCGGTCGACAGTCCCTGGGGCCGACTTGGTCTGACTATCTGCTACGACCTGCGTTTCCCCGAGCTCTACCGGCAACTCGCCGCGCTGGACGTGTGCCTGTTTGTCGTGCCTGCGGCATTTACACGACCCACCGGTCAGTCGCACTGGTCGGTATTATTGCGGGCCCGGGCGATCGAGAATCTCGGTTACGTGGTTGCGGCGGCACAGTGCGGAGAGCATCCCGGCGAGCGCCGCACCTGGGGCCACTCGACGGTCGTCGGGCCCTGGGGCGAAATCCTGGCCGAGGCGGGCGCCGAGCCCGGGTTCGTCGTCGCAGGTCTGGACCTGGCGCGCTGCGAACAGCTGCGCAAAGAATTTCCGACGCTGGCACACAGCCGCTATGACATCGGTAACGAGCCGCCGGTCGAAGTCTTCGATTGATACCGAGGTAAAGCGTGAATACGACTCCACAGTTACCCATCGGCCTGGCCAGCGAGCAGTTGCTGCAACCGGCCGGACTGGAACAACACGACCTCGAGGCGGCACTGGGCAAACTGATGCGCGGCGACGTCGACAGTGCGGAGCTGTATTTCCAGGTGCTGCGGCAGGAATCCTGGTCGCTGGAAGACGGCATCGTGCGCGAGGGCAGTCACAGCATCGACCGGGGCGTCGGCGTGCGTGCGGTCGCCGGTGAGAAAACCGGTTTCGCCTATTCTGACGAAATCGTCGCGCCGGCGCTGATGCAGGTCGCCGATGCCGCCAGCGCAATCGCCCGCCGGGGCGGGCAGGGCAGCCTGCAGGCCTGGCAACGCAGCGGCACGCAGCGACTCTATCCGCCGGTCGACCCGCTGGTCACGCTGGAAGACGAGGCGAAAGTCGCTTTGCTGCAGGAGATTGACCGGGCGACAAGAGCGCTGGATCCGCGCGTGCGTCAGGTCATGGCCAGTATCGCCGGCGTGCAGGAAGTCGTGCTGGTCTGCACCAGCGACGGGGTGTACGCAGCCGATGTGCGACCGCTGGTGCGCCTGAACGTGTCGGTAATCGTCGAAGAGGGCGGCAAGCGCGAGCAGGGCTATGCCGGCGGTGGCGGGCGCAGCGGTTACGAGTTTTTCGTCGACAGCGAGCGACCGATGGAATACGCGCGCGAGGCGGTGCGCCAGGCGCTGGTCAACCTCGACGCGGTGCCGGCGCCGGCCGGCGAGATGGTCGTGGTCCTCGGTCCGGGCTGGCCCGGCGTGCTGCTGCACGAAGCCATCGGCCACGGACTGGAAGGAGATTTCAATCGCAAGGGCACGTCCGCGTTCGCCGGCCGGGTTGGCGAAAAGGTCGCGTCCGATCTGTGCACGGTGGTCGACGACGGCTCGCTGCCGGGACGCCGCGGCTCGCTGAACCTGGACGATGAGGGCACGCCGACCCAGCAGACGATGCTGATCGAGAACGGTCGTCTCTGTGGCTACCTGCAGGACCGCCTCAATGCGCGGCTGATGGGCGTCGCATCCACCGGCAACGGCCGGCGGCAATCGTATGCGCACCTGCCGATGCCGCGCATGACCAACACCTACATGCTGCCCGGGCCGCACGACCCGGACGAGATCATCGCGTCGGTGCCCAAGGGCGTTTACGCGCGCAACTTCGGTGGCGGCCAGGTCGACATCACCTCGGGCAAGTTCGTGTTTTCGGCCAGCGAGGCCTACCTGATCGAGGATGGCAGGCTTGGCGCGCCTATTCGGGATGCGACCCTGATCGGCGACGGCCCGTCGGTGCTCGAGCAGGTTTCGATGGTTGGTAACGATCTGGAGCTGGACACCGGGATCGGTGTGTGCGGTAAGGAAGGGCAGTCGGTTCCGGTCGGCGTCGGCCAGCCGACGCTGCGAGTGGACAGTCTGACGGTCGGCGGCACCAGCGGCTGACGCGACTGTGACCGCGGCCACGGAAACCGCGTGCTGAACCGCGTACGGTCGGGTTGTCTGACACCCCGATCGAAGATGAAAAAACCCAGCGACCGCCGCAGTGCCCCGTCGTCCGGATCCCGGTCTGCCGACAAGGTCCGGAAACCACGCAAGGCTGAACGCCGTTTCTACGTTGATGCGTGGGAGCCCTCTCTGCTGGCACGTATGACCGGCAAGCGGCCGCCGTCCAGCCGCTGAGCCCGTGCTAGGCTAGCCGGCCCTTTGCGAAGCTCCGACGCATGCATATCTGGTTGTCCAAGCCCGTCTACGAGCTGCTGCCGTACTTCTATTTCGCGGCCGGGCTCGCTGCGCTGCTTGCGTCGGTCTATCTCGACTACTGGTACTGGCCGACGGTATGCCTGATCGCCGGGGGCCTGCTGGTTACGGCGGGCCTGGCGCTGTTCCTGAAGCGCCGCGACTTTCGCCACAACCGGCGCCCGCCGGACGTCGACGAACTGGAGTAGCCGGGCGGTTACACTAGCGGGCCCTGATCCGACCGGGACCCGCGCATGACCGCGACGCCGCAACCGGGAGCCGAGCAGCTCCGCGAAACCATCACTAACAGCCTGTCACTGGCCAGCGAACTCGGTGCCAGCCATGCGGAAGCCAGCGCCAGCGCCGGTGCCGGTTTGTCCGTCACCGTGCGCCTGCGCGAGGTAGAGACGCTGGAATACCATCGCGACCAGGGTCTCGCGCTGACCGTGTATTTCGGGCAGCGCAAGGGCAATGCGAGCACCTCCGACCTGAGCGCTGCCGCGGTCGAGGAAACCGTGCGCAAGGCCTGCAGTCTCGCGCGACACGCAGCCGAAGACCCCTGCGCCGGACTGGCCGATCCGGACCGGCTGGCGAAAGATCCGCCTGATCTCGACCTGTATCACCCGTGGTCGCTGGAGCCGGCGGCCGCGATCGAACTGGCCACTCGCTGTGAGGCCGCGGCCCTGGACGAAGACCCGCGCATCGAGAATTCCGAGGGCGGGAGCGTATCGACGCACCAGGGCACGCGCGCCTACGGCAACAGCCACGGTTTTCTCCAGGCACGGCGCAGCAGCCAGCACAGTCTGTCCTGTGCCGTGGTGGCGACGGAGAACGGTGCGATGGAGCGCGACTTCGAATACAGCGTCGCGCGCCACCCGGACGAACTGACCGGACCCGGCCTGATCGGCCGCGAAGCAGCTCGCAAGGCCCTGCGAAGGCTGGGCGCGAGGAAGCTGAAGACCACCGAAGTGCCGGTCCTGTATCCGGCGCCTCTGG
>CBFCXA010000067.1:0-10125 GCA_965601985.1 uncultured Chromatiales bacterium
CGACTATGACGGCGCGATCACCGCGCAGTTGATGGACGTGCATGTAATGAGCTTTCCGGACGAGCACTTCGACCAGGTATTCACGTCCTGCACTTTCTGCTCGGTACCACGCCCGGTCGACGGGCTGAAAGCGCTCTACCGGGTCATGAAACCCGGCGCCGAACTGCACATGTTCGAACACACCGGCAGCGAAATTTTCCCGTTCAGCCTGATGATGCGGCTGATGAGCCCGCTGGCCAGCCGCGCCGGCCCGGAACTCGACCGCCCCACCGTCGAAAACGTGCGCGCCGCGGGTTTCGAAGTCACCGCGGTCAATAACGTCTATCTCGATACGGTCAAAACAATCCACGCACGCCGGCCGGCGACCTGAGAAGATACGGGTCGAGCGCGGCAGACAACAACACACAAAAGGTGCCCTATGACCGAAGAACAACAAGACTCAGCGCCACAGAGCGGAGAACTGGTCGATAAAGACGCACCGGATGCACCGGGTGGCATACGCGATGAAATGATCGAGGCAATCCGGAAAAATGCCCGGGTCGCGGTGATCACCGGTATCGTCATGCTCATCTGCGGCATCCTCGCGATCGCCTCACCACTCGCCGCCGGCGTGTCAGTCACTCTCGTGGTCGGCATACTGCTGGCAATCGGTGGTGTATCCCAGTGCGTGATCGCCTTCAGTGCGGGCGCGTTCAGACAGGGCCTGCTGATATTCCTGATGGGTGCGATTACCGCCCTTGCCGGACTGTTCCTGCTCAGGCAGCCGCTGGCCGGACTTGCCGCGATCACCCTGTTCCTCGCCGCCTACTTCATTGCCGAAGGCGTCATCGAGCTGATCGCCGCGGTCAAGATCCGCCCGGCCCAGGGCTGGCTGTGGATGCTTACCAGCGCCATCGTCACGCTGCTGCTGGGCGCGATGATCTGGCGGCAGTTTCCGGTGTCCGGCGCCTGGGCAGTTGGCTTGCTGTTCGGTATCAAGCTGGTGATGAGCGGCTGGTGGCTGATCCTGGTCGGGCGTGGCGTGCGTCAGGCGACAGATTTGAGAAAAGCCTGACCGCGAGCTATGTTGCGCCGGCATTAAACAATAAAGGCGTCGCGTGACGCGCCAGGCACTACAGAGACCGGGATCCAGAGTAAGCAAACCGACGGCTGAGATGCCGCGCTGGTGGAGCATCGCTGCGTGCGCGGCGCTTGCCGGGTGCACCAACGTCGGGCCCGATTTCGTCCAGCCGGACGCACCGGTCGCCGAGGCCTTCCAGGCCGGCGAGAGTTCCCAGGTCAAAGCCTCTGCACCGCAACTCGTCGACTGGTGGCAGGCATTCGACGACCCGCGCCTGAACGCGCTGATTGCGGAAGCCTACGCGCAGAACCTCAGCCTGGAGACCGCGGGCTTGAGGGTTCTCGAGGCGCGCGCGCAGCTGGGCATCGCGATCGGTAACCAGTACCCGCAGCAGCAGCAGCTGAACGGCTCGGCAACGTGGATCCGGCGCAGCGAAAACAACGCCAACTCGACCGCAGGCGACCTGAACTACTCGCAGTTCGGCCTCAGCGCGGATATCGCCTGGGAACTCGATTTCTGGGGCAAGTTCCGTCGCGGCATCCAGTCGGCCGACGCCGCATTGCTGGCGTCCATTGCCTCTTATGACGATGCGCTGGTGTTGCTGATAGCACAGGTCACCGACACCTATACGGTTATTCGCGCGACCCAGGAGCAGCTGCGCCTGGCCCGCGAGAACGTGAAGCTGCAGACGCGCAGCTTCGAGATCACCAATACGCTGTTCCGCAATGGCGTCGAATCGGAACTGGACATGCAGCAGGCCCGCACCCTGTTGCTGAGCACCGAGGCGACCATCCCGGGCCTGGAAGCCACGCTGACCCAGGCCACGAACGCGCTGAGCGTGTTGCTCGGGCGCCCGCCCGGCGACCTGAGCGCGGCGCTCGGCAGCGAAGGCGAAGTGCCGACTGCACCGGCCGAGCTCGCGGTCGGTATTCCCGCTGACCTGCTGCGGCGCCGCCCGGACGTGCGCGAAGCCGAGCTGCGCGCCGCCGCACAGAGCGCGCTGATCGGCGTCGCCAGGGCCGACCTGTATCCAAGTTTCGTCCTGACCGGTTCCCTGGGGCTGGTCGCGGCCGGCGGCACCGGCACGACCCGCACCGGCGACAGTGGCTTCGATGCGCTGTTCAGCGGCGACAGCCTGCAGTTCAGCGGCGGGCCGGCGTTCAGCTGGAACCTGCTCAATTACGGACGTATCAAGAACAGCGTGCGGGTCCAGGATGCGCGCTACCAGCAGACGATCCTGGGGTATCAGCAAACCGTGCTGAGTGCTGCGGAAGAAGTCGAGAATGCGATTACGCTGTTCCTGCGCGGTCGCGAACAGGAAATGATCCTGAACGAAGTGGTGACCTCGGCGCGCAGGTCGGTACAGCTTTCGACCCTGCGCTACAAAGAAGGCTTCGCCGATTACCAGCGCGTACTTAACGCACAACAGTCGCTGTTTACCTCGCAGCAACGCTACGTCAATGCCAAGAGCGGCACCGTGCGCGCACTGATTGCCCTGTACAAGGCGCTGGGCGGCGGCTGGGAACTGCGAGCTGGCAACGACTTCATCGACGACAGTACGCGTGAATTGATGCGCGAACGCACCGACTGGGGCCGCCTG
The DNA here is from genome assembly GCA_965601985.1 of uncultured Chromatiales bacterium. Classification (GTDB taxonomy): domain Bacteria; phylum Pseudomonadota; class Gammaproteobacteria; order Steroidobacterales; genus J054. The sequence goes on from CBFCXA010000067.1 coordinate 2,661, forward strand.
CTGGAAATCGGCGCCAGTGAGATTCCGGCCGATGAGCGCGACCGGCTGCGCGGACCGGACTGGTAAGCGGGAACGATGAACGACGAATCGAAACCCGCGCAGGACCCGCAGCCGGAAGCCGCGGAAGAAGCGGCCGAGGCGCCCCAGCCCGCCGACCCGGTGCGCCGCTGGACGCTGATCATCACCGCGCTGATAGCTGCACTGATTACCTGGTACCTGGTCGCGGACCGGCACACGCCGTTTACCAGCCAGGCACGCGCCCGCGCGTTCGTGGTCCCGATCGCACCGCAGGTTTCCGGCAACGTCGCGGACGTGTTCGTCGGCAACAACCAGCGGGTCGATGCCGGCGCAGAGCTGTTCCGGATCGACGACGTGCAGTACTCGCTGGCGGTCGCTGCAGCGCAGGCTGATCTCGAAGCGGCGCTGCAGGAACTCGGCGCCGCAGAAGCCTCGGTGCGCACGGCAGAAGCCGCGGTCACCGCAGCCGAGGCCAACCTGGTACGAAACGAAAAAGACGCGAATCGGCTGCGGCGCATCGCCGACGAGGATCCGGGCGCGATTTCCACCCGTCGCCTCGATGTCGCGGAAGCCTCCCTGGCCGCGGCCCAGGCCGCGGTTCTCCAGTCGCGCTCGGAGGTCGAGCGCGCACGCCAGCAGCGCGGCCGAGCCGGGCAAGACAACGCGCGGGTGCAGGCCGCGGAGGCGTCATTGAACCGCGCGCGCCTGGACCTCGACCGAACGCGCGTACGCGCCCCGGCCCGGGGTCTGGTCACCGACGTACGTGTCGACGCCGGCAACTTCGCCGCCGCCGGTGCGCCGCTGATGACCTTTGTCGCCATCGAAGACCTGTGGATTCAGGCGGATTTCCGCGAGAACAATCTAGGCCACGTCGACCCGGGCGACCCGGTGCAGATCGTGCTCGACGTGCAGCCCGGCCGGGTGTTCGCCGGCCGCGTCCGCAGTGTCGGCTACGGTGTATCGACCGGCGACGAACAACTCGGTGTCCTGCCGACCGTCGAAAACGACCGCGACTGGCTGCGTGCCGCACAGCGCTTCCCGGTAGTCATCGAATTCGACGAACAGGTCACGCGCGAAACGCTCGGGCTGCGCGTCGGCGCGCAGGCCACGGTCATGATTCACACCGGCGACAGCGTCATATTGCGGATGCTCGGCGGCTTTTACATGCGCCTGGTTGCGCTGTTCAGCTACGCATATTAATGAGCGCGGCGACAGCAACCCTCACCGCTGCGGCGCCGGCCGCCAACCGCATCCTGCGGCTGGCCGTCGGCACGGCACTGGCAATGGCCGTATCGCAGGCGGTGAACTGGCCGGCCGCATTCATCGCGCCGGTGCTGGCCACCGTGTTGCTCGGGTTGCCCATTCCCGCGCCCTCCTTCTCCGGCGGCATCAAGTTCGTGCTGGTAATGGTCGCGGGCTGCGCGATAGGCTTTCTCATCCTGCCGGCACTGACCTACCAGGCGGCTGCCGGTGTCCTGATGATCGCGCTGGGCCTGTTCGCCTGCTTCTACTTCCAGGCCCGCGGCGGCTCGCCGCTGCTCGGTACTTTCGCCCTGCTGGGCCTGACCATTGTCCCGGCCGTGGGCTCGGAGTCGATCGATCTCGCACTGGCGCTGGTACCGGCGCTGGCCACCGGCGCGGTGGTTGCGCTGCCCTGCGTCTGGGCGGCGCACGCACTGTTTCCCGAAGCACCGCGACCCGCCGGCCCGCGGCCCGAAAAGCCGCCACCGCCACCGCTCGCCGCTGCCAGACGCAACGCACTGCGTTCGACGCTGGTGGTCATGCCGGTGATGGCCTGGTTCATCCTGGTCAGTGGCACCTCGGCCTACGCGGCGGTGCTGGTGAAGGTCGCGAGCATGGGCCAGCAGGCCAGCGCCGACCAAAGTCGCTCCGCCGGTCGCGACCTGCTGCTGTCCACGCTGATCGGCGGCGGCATGGCCATCGCCGGCTGGTGGATCATGAAGATCTGGCCCAACCTGCTACTGTACTGCCTGCTGATGCTGCTGGCCGGCCTGCTGATCGGTCCGAAGATATTTCGCGGGCCCGCGCTGGCGCCGAATGCGGCGGTCTGGTCCTACGGTTTCACCACCGCGATCGTGGTGCTGGCGCCTGCCCTGGTCGCCGGACCCGACGGTGACGCCGCGGGCGCGAAGTTTGTTACCCGGATCGTGATGTTCCTGATCGCGACCCTCTATGCCGTCTTCGCAGTGACGGTTTTTGACCGCTGGTGGCCGAGCCAGGAGGAAACGAGATGAGTTCTAACGACGAATCGCCTTACGACAGCAAGCTGGTCAACAGCATGGTGGAATCGGCGCTGCGCATCGCGCTGATTTTCGGATTGCTGGCAATTTCCTTCAGCATCATCCAGCCGTTCATCACACCGATTGCCTGGGGCGGCATCCTTGCCGTCGCGCTGATGCCCGTCACGCGCTGGGTGCAGCGACGGGTCGGCGACCGGCAGGGTCTCGCGGCCACGCTGGTCACGCTGACCGGCGTATTGCTGTTGCTGGGACCCTCGATCCTGGTTACCGAGTCGTTGATCGATACCGGTCAGGAACTCGCCGAGGCCTTCAATGAGGGCGATGTGAAGATCGACCCGCCGCCAGCGCGGGTCGCGGAGTGGCCGGTCATTGGCAAGCCGGTGTTCGACGCTTGGACGCTCGCCAACCAGAATCTCGAGGCCGCGCTGACCCAGTTCGAGTCGCAGCTGACGGCCGCCGCCAGCTGGCTGCTCGGCAAGCTCGGCAACACCGCGCTGAGCGTGCTGCTGTTCATCGTATCGCTGGCCATCGCCGGTTTCTTCATGGCCAAGTCCGCGCCGGTCAAGGCCGGCCTCGACCGCTTCGCCGTGCGGGTGCTCGGCGACGACGGCAATGAGTGGGTCGACATGTGCGGTGCAACCATACGCAGCGTCGTTCAGGGCGTGCTCGGGGTCGCGATAATTCAGGCGCTGGCCGCGGCGATCGGCCTGTTCCTCATGGACGTACCCGCGACCGGCCTGTGGGTGATCCTGATACTGCTGCTCGCAATCATGCAGCTGCCGCCGCTGCTGATACTCGGCCCGATCGCGGCCTACGTTTTCAGCTATGCCGACACCACGCCGGCCGTGATCTTCCTGGTCTATGCGCTGATCATCAGCGGCAGCGATGCGTTCCTGAAGCCTATGCTGCTCGGCCGGGGGCTGGACGTGCCCATGCCGGTCATCCTGATCGGCGCGATTGGCGGCATGATGACCGCCGGCATTATCGGCCTGTTCGCAGGCGCAGTAGTGCTGGCGATCTGGTACCGGCTGTTCATCTTCTGGCTGACACCGGGCATCGACAGGGGCAAAGACACGCAAGCCGCGGAATCGACCGGCACCTGATATATGCGTTTCGTCCTGCCGGCCTTACTGCTGCTTGTCGCGGTTGGGATCGCAGCGCTGCTGTACAACCATTACGATGTGGAGAAGCGCGGCAACGGGCCCGGTTACGACCCCAGCGTAAAAGTCCTACGAACGCCGGACAGCCGGTTTGCCGGACTCGCCGATTTCCCGTACCCGCCTCATTACATCGAGATCGACGACGACGGGCTCGGCCCGTTGCGCATTCACTATCTCGACGAAGGTCCGCGCGATGGTCCGATCGTCGTGCTGCTGCACGGGCAGGCGACCTGGAGCTACTCCTTCCGTCACATGATCCCGGTGCTGACCGCGGCAGGTTTTCGCGTCATCGCGCCCGACCTCGTCGGCTTCGGTCGCTCCGACAAACCGGCCGACTGGGAGTACCACAGGTTTGCGCGCCACGTCGGCTGGCTGACTGCGACACTGGAAAAACTCGAGGTTCGCGGTGCCACCGGATTCCTGTTCGACTGGGGCGGTTACTTCGGCCTGCCGGTCGCGGTGGCCCGCCCGGAATTCTTCGACCGCCTGGTCCTGAATACAACCACGGTGCCGCGAGCCAACAGCCTGGTCGGCGCGGCCTGGGTCGCGGGCTGGCGACGCTACATACTCAAGCCGGAGGTGTTTCCGATCAGCGGTATGGTGTCAGAGATGACGAAGAGCGAACTCGATACCGGCGCACTGGCCGGTCTCGACGCACCCTACCCCGACGAGTCCTACAAAGGCGGGCCGCGGCGCATGCCGATGATGATTCCCGCCACACCGCTGCATCCGGCTCACGCGGCCAACACGCGCGTGTGGGAAGCGCTGGCGGACTGGGACAAACCCACACTGACGCAAATCAGCGAGAGCCTCGCGAACCGGGGCTTCAACCCCAAGGCGTTTCACGAGCAGATCCCGGGCACGCAGTGCCAGCCGCATGTCATCTACCCGGACAGCGGCTTCTTTATCATCGAAGAGAATCCGGAAGAACTGGCGGCCGGCGTGGTCGAGTTCATACGCAACACAGAGCGGACGACGGCCGCCGTAATAAATCATTAACCTCGAGGTTCAGCGGCCGGCCCGGTGATATGCTGCCGCAGGGCAGAACCTGACCGCCAGGACATCACCCACCGAGCGAAGCCACTATCAGCAGATGAGCCGACTGATCCTGAGAACCTGCCTGTTTGCGGTCTGCTTCGCCGCCGCGCTGTTCCCGGACAGTGTCATGGATGCGATGGGGCTCGCGCCGGCGGCGTCCGAGCGCGCAAACGGGCGTGCCATCCTTCAGAGCCTCGCGTGGATATCGGGCGCGTTCGCTGCCATCGCCGCCATCAACCTGTTCCTGTGGGACGGCTTCGTGGCAAAACTGGCCGGCCGTCCCGTGCCGCCGCTGCTGAAAAACAGTTTTGCCGTGGTCGTGATGATCGGTTGCCTGACCGGCATCGTCGGCTGGGTCTTCGGCCAGGACGTCACCGGGATCTGGGCGACATCGGGCGTCATCGGCATCGTCCTCGGTTTCGCACTGCGCAACATGCTGCAGGACGTCGTCACCGGTATCGCGCTGAACATCGACGGCTCGATCAAGGCCGGCGACTGGGTGCAGTTGCATCACCGGGACTTCCAGTACGAGCAATACGGACAGGTCCTCGATATCGGCTGGCGGGCCAGCCGCATTCAACTCGAGAACAACAACATCGTGGTCATCCCAAACGGCCTGATGGGCAACATTGCGGTAACCAATTTCGCGCATGCCGATCACCTGTCTCGGCTGCAACTCGAGATCGTGCTGGACTTCGACGTGCCGACCGAACGCGCCCGGCGCATCCTGCTGGCCGGCGCGCGTGCGGCCACCGAAGCACCCGGCATCGTGGCCGATCCGGCCCCCAGCGTGGTAATCGGCGATCCCGCCGAGTTCGGCGCGACCTACACGGTGCGGTTCTGGGGCCGCGTCAGCGAAAATACGCCGTCAACCATGCAGGACGCCGTGATGACCCGGCTGCTCGCGCAGCTGCACCTGGCCGGCCTGGCCCCGTCAGTGCCGAAAGAGGACGTGTTCTTCGAGCGACGGCCAAAGCGCATGCTGGAGCACGACGAGGAGCGCGACCGGGAGGAGATCCTCGGCCGCACATCGTTGTTTGGTCAGACACTCGAGGCCGCAGAGCTGGCATCCCTGTCGACGACCATGCGCGCCGACGCCTACGCCGCCGGACAGTCGCTGGTTCGCCAGGGCGAACCCGGCAACTCGCTGTTCCTTGTTGCCGAAGGATTGCTGGACGTAATGCTGACGCCGGAAGATGGCGGACTGCCCCTGCGGGTCAATCGCATGACGGCCGGCGAAGTATTTGGCGAAATGTCGCTGCTGACCGGCGAGCCGCGTTCGACCACGGTAATCGCGAGCACCGATGTCGTCGTTTACGAGATTACCCGGGATCACTTCGAGGCCTTGCTGGCTCTCCGACCGGAACTCGCTGAACAGATCAGCACGCAGGTCGCCGAACACCGGGTGAGATCGGACCGCGCGCTGCAGGACGCCGCTGACGAGGAACTGGAGATTGCCGCGCGGCGCCTGAGCGAACAGATTCTCGTCCAGATGAAGTCACTGTTTGCAGGCTTGATCAGCAGCCGATCCAGCGGGCCGCGGGAAGTCGCGGGCGGACAGTAGCGCCGGATCAGTCGGCGGCGCCGCCGTCGCCTTTCACGAACGGCAGCAGGCGCGCGTGCCAGAAGCGCTGGCGTACGAACGCCTCGCTGTCACCATCGCTGACCGCGGGCCTGGCCGCCACGCCTTCGGCCACCGCGGTTTCGATCACCCGGCTCGCGACACGGATACTCACATCCTGCAGCTCTGTAACCGGCGGATAGACGCGCCCGGCCTCGAGATGGCGCTCGCTGGTGTAGTCGGCGAGCGCGTAAGCGGACTCGAGCACCATGGAGTCGGTAATCGCGCGCGCCTCGCTGAGAATCGCCCCGAAACCCAGGCCGGGGAAAATAAACGCGTTATTCCCCTGACCGATGGAGTAATGGCTGCCTTCGTATTCGACGTCGTCGAACGGGCTGCCGGTTGCGACAATCGCCGAGGCGTCGGTCCAGCAGAAAATGTCTTCCGGCAACGCCTCGGAGATCGAGGTCGGGTTGGACAGCGGAAAGATCACCGGGCGCTCGGCGTTGCGTTTCATCGCTTCGACCACCGGCTGGTTGAACGCACCGGCCTGACCGCTCAGCCCCAGCAATACCGTCACCTGCCCCTGCTCAACGACTTCCATCAACCCGGGCACACCGCCGACGCGGGACCATTCCGAGAGGGAGGCAGCCGGCTGCGCGTAGGGCGCCTTGTACGCGTCCAGCGCCCGGTCGTCGATCAGCAGGCCCCTGGAGTCGAGCACAAAGACCCGTTCGCGTGCTTCCTCGCGACTCAAACCCTCGCGCATCAGGCCCTGGGTCAGCGCCCAGGCCACGCCGATGCCGCCGGCGCCGGCGCCGTGCACCGCGATGCGCTGGTCGCGCAAGGATTCGCCTTTCTGACGGCAGGCCGCGAGCACACCGGCCAGCGCCACTGCCCCGGTGCCCTGGATGTCGTCATTAAAACTGGGAATCACGTCGCGGTAGCGATCCAGCACGGCAAACGCAACGTCTTTGGCCAGGTCTTCCCACTGGATGATGGCCTTCGGCCAGCGCGACTGGACCGCAGCCACGAACTTGTCCAGAAACTCGAAATACGGTTCGCCGCGCAGCCGGCGCTGGCGCACGCCGAGATAGAACGGGTCATTAATCAGGTCCAGCCGGTTGGTGCCGACGTCCAGCTTTACCGGCAGCGTATGAAACGGGCTCACACCGCCGCCGACCGTGTAAATCGAAAGCTTGCCGATGGTGATCGCCAGCCCCCCGTAGCCCTGGTCGCCCAGGCCGAGGATCGCAGATGAGTCGGTGGCCACGATCATGCGTACGTCGTTCCACGGGTAGCAGCTCACCACCTCGGTCGCACGATCGATGTTTATTGGCGAGAACGACAAGCCCCGCGGGGTCTGGTAGCGCGCGCTGAACTCCTGCACCGCCTGGCCGACGGTCGGCGTGTAGATGATCGGCAGC
>CBFCXA010000068.1:0-10115 GCA_965601985.1 uncultured Chromatiales bacterium
GCGTTCCTGATCGACGTACACGGCCGTCGGGTCGATAAGTTCACGTTTCGGGAATTCTGTTCGTTCGTTCTGTTCTTCCCGCAGCTCATTGCCGGACCGATCGTGCACTTTCGTGAAATGATGCCGCAGTTTCGCGCCACGAGCTGCCGCTGGGACAAGGAAAATCTTTCCGTTGGGCTGACGCTGTGGGTGCACCCGGCCTTCGTCTGGTTCACCGTATTCATCGGCATCATGCTGTTCCAGCAGTCGTTCACCGGGCTGTGCCCGATAGCCTGGGTATTCCGCAAGCTGGGGCTGAAGACCGAGCGCGAGCTGGCCACCGGCGTTCAGCGCTAGGCCGACCTCTGCGACGACGCCCGAGCGGGTGTATCGTCGCCGGATGAGTATGCGCAGCAAGCCTTGATCGGCCCGAGCCGGTGTTGCCGCTCTACGCCAACCTTGTCGCGTTCGCCGCCCTGGCGGCGGCAGTCTGGTTCGCCGGCACACGGCTGTCCTACCTGGCCGATGCCCTCGGCGCTCGAATCGGCGTGGGTCACGCGATTATGGGCTTCCTGTTTCTGGCCGCGCTGACCGAACTGCCGGAACTGGTGACTACGGCCGCAGCGGCCGTTCAGGGCGATGCGGCGCTCGCGCTGAACAACATGTTCGGCGGCATCACCATGCAGACAGCCATCCTGGCCGTGGCCGACGCGGTGGCCGTCGGCGCGACGCTCACGGCGTTTCCACGCAAACCGACGACCATGCTGGAGGCCGCCTTCCTGATACTGCTGCTGGCCGGCACGCTGCTCGCGATTCAGTTAGGAGATACCGTCGTGGTCTTGAAAATCGGCGGCGGCGTGCTGCTGCTGGCGCTGGGTTACGGGCTGGCCGCCTACCTGGTGACCGCCCAGGACGAAGACTATGCCTGGCGGCCGGTCGCGCGGGAGGGGCCGAAACAAGGGCAGGACAGGTGGGTACAACAGTTTCGCGCATTGTCCCTGCGCGAGCTCTCGCTGCAGTCGGCCGGCGCGGCGCTGGTCATCCTCGTCTGCGGCGTGTTGCTGGTCGAAGTCGCCCAGGCCATCGCGGACCAGAGCGGCCTGGGCAGTAGTTTTGTCGGCGCGACGCTGCTGGCGACGTCCACGTCGCTTCCGGAACTCAGCACCACGATCGCGGCCGTGCGCATGCATGCCTATTCCATGGCGATCTCGAACATCTTCGGCAGCAACCTGATCATGCTGCTGGTACTGCTGCCGGCGGACCTGCTCTACCGAGACGGCGCGATCCTGCGCGAAGCCGGGCCCTCGGCGAGGCTGGCACTGCTGTTCGGCATCCTCGTCACCGCGGTCTACCTGATCGGCCTCATCATCAAGAAGAAGCCACGCTACTTTGGCATGGGTGTCGATTCGATCACGGTACTCGTGCTGTACGCGATCAGCCTGGTCGCCTTGTACAGCGTGCGCGGGCCGTAAGCCTCTCGGGTATCGAGGTCGGACCCGTTTGGCTCAGCTCGCTGCCTGCAGCGCCCGATCGAGATCCGCGCGCAGGTCGTCGGCAGATTCAATGCCAACCGACAGCCGCACGAGGTTATCGGGTATGCCCATGGCCCGGCGTTGCTCGGCCGGCACGTTCGAATGGCTCATGGTGGCCGGATGGCCGGCCAGGCTTTCCACACCGCCGAGACTCTCGGCCACGGTAAACACGCGCAATGCATTCATGAAGCCTGCGATGTCGCCGTCGAGCTCGAACACCAGCATGCCGCCGGGCGCGCTCATCTGCGTGCGCGCCAGCGCGTACTGCGGGTGCGAGGCAAGGCCGGGGTAGCGAACGCCGACCGCGCGCGCCTGGCCTTCCAGCCATTCGGCAACAACCTGGGCGTTGGCACAGTGGCGTTCCATGCGCAGCGCCAGCGTCTTGACCCCACGCAGCACCAGGTAAGCGTCGAACGGGCCCGGTACCGAACCGACCGCGCTGCGCAGCGAGACCAACTGCCGGGCCAGCGCCTCGTCGCGCACGATGTTTACGCCGCCAATTACATCCGAGTGGCCGCCCAGGTACTTGGTGGTGGAATGCATCACGATGTCGCAGCCGAGTTCCAGCGGTCGCTGCAGGCAGGGTGTGGCGAAGGTATTGTCTGCCGCGACCAGTGCGTCATGTGCGTGCGCGAGCCCGGCGACCTTGCGCAGGTCGATCAGTTTCAGCAGCGGGTTGGTCGGCGTCTCGACCCAGACCAGCCGGGTCTCAGGACGGATAGCGGCAGCTACCGCGTCGAGATCGGTGAAGTCGACGAAACTGAATTCCAGGCCCGCGGTGCGCGTGCGCACTTCCTGGAACAGCCGCAGCGAGCCACCGTAGATGTCTGCCGGCGCGACGATGTGGCTGCCTGAATCGAGCAGATCCAGCACGCCCGCGGTCGCCGCCATCCCCGCCGCATAGGCCACCGCCGCCGTGCCCGACTCGAGGTCGGCGACGCAGCGTTCCAGCGCATTTCGAGTCGGGTTGCTGGCCCGGGAGTAGGCGTATTCAATCGGCTCACCGAAACTTGCCTGGCGGAAGGTGCTGGCCGTGTAAATTGCCGGCATGACCGCTCCCGTCGCGGGGTCGACGGTATCGCCTGCGTGAATGCAACGCGTAGCCAGATCCTGATCGGCGCCTTCGCCCATGAGTTATGTCCCGGTGAACGACCGCACGCGGCGGCCTGTGGTACAAGTGTGGAAGGTTTTCGAGGCTAGCACAGGCCCGCTGATGGACGCAGATCTCGCCGACGGCAAAACCAGCGTTGCACAACTGCTGCGTGAGAGCACGCAGATACTCAAGAGCAGCAGCCAGTCCGCGCGGCTGGATGCGGAGCTGCTGCTGGCGCACGCGCTGGGCTGGGACCGCAGTCGCCTGTACGGCGACGGGGACAGCGAAGTGCGGGGCGAAGTGGCCGAGCACTTTCTGTCACTGATCGAGGAGCGACGCGCCGGGCGGCCGGTTGCGCAGATGCTCGGCTCGCGCGAGTTCTGGTCGATCAAGCTCAGCGTCACGCCGGATACCCTGGTACCCCGCCCCGAGACCGAGCTGCTGGTCGAGTGCTGCCTGAACCTGCTCGACGCCGACCGCCCTGCCCGCGTGCTCGAGCTCGGCACCGGCACGGGTGCGATCGCCATCGCGCTGGCCACCGAACGGCCGCAGATGAAAATCGTCGCCACCGATTTCAGTGAACCGGCGCTCGCGGTTGCGCGCTACAACGCGGCCAGTTATGGCCTGGAGCACATCGATTTTCGTTTCGGCGACTGGCTCTCACCGGTGGCCGACGAACAATTCGACCTGATCGTATCCAATCCGCCCTACGTGCCGGACCAGGAATGGATGCTGCGCAAGTACGAGCTCGGTTATGAACCGTCGATCGCCCTGCGCGGCGGCCGCGACGGGCTGATGGCGATAACCAGGATCGTCGAAGCGGCGCCGGAATACCTGGTGCCGGGCGGCTGGCTGGCCATTGAGCACGGCTTCCGGCAGGGGCCGGCCGCCGCGCGCCTCTTCGGTGAAGCAGGCCTTGAGTCGATCACGACCTACCGCGACCTGCCGGGCCGGCCGCGCGTAACCGAGGGCCGCGTGCCGGAACCGGCGGACTGAAGTGAACGACGACGAACGATTGCGCTATAGCCGCCAGATTGCACTGCCGCAGTTCGGGGAAGCGGGGCAGCAGCGCCTCGCCGATGCCCGCGTGCTGATTGTCGGGCTTGGCGGCCTCGGCTCACCCGCGGCGCTGTACCTGGCCGCCGGTGGTGTCGGCACGCTGGTGCTGAACGATTTCGACCGGGTCGATACCAGCAACCTGCCCCGCCAGGTGCTGTACCGCGACGACGACCTGGACAAGCCCAAGGCGGCCGCGGCGGCCGCACGCCTGCAGGCCGCCAGTTCCGCTTTGCAGATCGAGGTGCTGGACCAGCGGCTGGACGACAGCGCACTGGCTGCCGCCGCGCGCGGCTGCGACGTAGTCCTGGACTGCAGCGACAACTTCACCACCCGCAGCCAGATCAACCGCGCCTGCATCGTGAGCGCCAGGCCGCTGGTCAGCGGCGCGGCGATTCGCCTGGAAGGCCAGGTCGCGGTGTTCCGGCACGACCTGGCGGGAGAACCCTGCTACAACTGCCTGTACCCGGAAGAAGACGAGTTGCTGGAGAACTGCACCGGTCAGGGCATCCTCGGGCCGGTCGCCGGCACCATCGGCAGTCTGATGGCCACGGAAACCATCAAGCGGCTCTGCGACCTGCCATCCGACCTGGCCGGCAAAGTCTGGCTGTACGACGGCCTGGCCGGCCACACCCGCAGCCTGCGCCTGCGCCGGCGCCATAACTGCGCGGCCTGCGCCCTGGCACGCAGCGACTAATTGAGTCGCTGATAGACGTAGTAGACGTCATCCTGGCCAGGTGATCCAGCCGATCGATGATGTCGGCATTGGCTTCGGGGTCGGCGAAGGATACGGTCCGCGATCGAATCTGCCCGGTTCGCCGGCAACCGACGCCGCAGCGCAAAGACCGCCTGCGATGCCGGCCAGCAATCGAGTTGCGCTCACCACGGCAGCTCCTCACCTTCGGCGTGCCAGAAGCGCCCGGTCGTCTCCAGCGTCAGTTCGTCGATGCGGTCGATCAGGCCGGCTGCCGAATGCGCCGGCGTTACGCCGCGCCGGCCGGTCATCTCGGTCGCAACCATGCCCGGGTGCAGCAGCGCGACCGGTACGCCCTGCTCGCGAAGGTCGATCGCGAGATTGGCGCCGGCCATGTTCACCGCGGCTTTCGACATGCGGTAGCCGTACATGCCGCCCGAACCGTTGTCGGCGATCGAGCCGACCCGGCTGGTGATGATGGCGACCTTGGAACCGGGGTGCAGGCAGCTGTGCAAGGCCGCCGTGACACGCAGCGGTCCCAGCGCGTTGACGTCGAACTGCCGCCGCATGCGATCCAGATCGAGGTCGTCCAGGCTCTCGCCGGTCAGGATGCCGGCGTTGTTGACCAGCACGTCGAGCGAGCGCCCGGACATGGCGTCGGCCAGGCGCGACACGCCTTCGTCGCTGGCCACGTCTACGCCGTCGATGACCTCTACGCCCAGCGCATCCAGATCGGCGCTCGATGAACGGCAGGCAACGGTGACTGTGTCACCGCGCGCCGCGAGTTGGCGCGCGAGCTCCAGACCGATGCCGCGATTGCCACCGGTAATCAGATAACTGGCCATGACTCTCCCGAGTGTTGCTTGCTGACCGCAGTCTGGCACACCGCGGATGGCTGCGCCTCAGGCTGCTACCGCATCGTAGCCCAGATTGGCTGCCAGCCAGCGCTCCACGGTCGCCACACTCATACCCTTGCGGCGCGCATAGTCCTCGACCTGGTCCGCGCCGATCTTGCCGACGCTGAAGTAGCGCGCCTGCGGGTGGGCAAAATACCAGCCGCTGACCGATGCGGCCGGCAGCATCGCGAAGGACTCGCTCAGCGCGATGCCGGTCTCTTGCTCGACGTTCAGCAGGCGCCACAGGGTGGCTTTTTCCGTGTGATCCGGGCAGGCCGGATAGCCGGGCGCCGGGCGAATGCCCCGGTAGCGCTCGGCGATCAGCTCGTCGTTGTCCAGGTCTTCATCCGCGGCATAGCCCCACCACTCGCGCCGCATCCGCGCGTGCAGGTACTCGGCGCCGGCCTCGGCGAAGCGGTCTGCCAGCGCTTTGAGCAGAATCGCGTTGTAATCGTCGTGCGCGCGCTCAAAGGCGGCAACCTTCGCGTCGGCACCGATGCCGGCAGTGACCGCGAAAGCACCGAGCCAGTCATCGCCGGCCCCGGCCGGCGCGATGAAGTCGGCCAGACACTGATTCGGCTTGCCGTCGGGCATCGCGCGCTGCTGGCGCAGGAAATGCAGGCGCGCGAGTTCGTCTTTTCGGGCCATGTCGCGGAACAGGCACAGATCGTCGCCGTCAGCGACGGCCGGAAACAGGCCGACGACCGCGCGGGCTTTTAGCCATTCATCCGCGAGCAGCGTATCCAGCATTTCGCGCGCGTCGTGATACAGCGCGCTGGCCGCGTCACCCACGATCTCGTCTTCGAGGATGTCCGGGAACCTCCCGGCAAATTCCCAGGCATTGAAGAACGGCATCCAGTCGATGTAGTCGACCAGTTCGGCGATGGGAATATCCAGCGTACGACAGCCCTGGAACTCCGGCGCCGGCGCACGCTGCTCGAAGTCCAGGCGAGCGCGGTTCTCGCGCGCCTCGGCCAGGCTCAGCTGCGGAGCCAAGCGGTTCTTGCCGGCGTGACGCTCGCGGCGCTTCGCGTGTTCGGCCTTGGTCGCATCGATATAGGTAACGCGGTCATCCGGGCTGGCCAGCTTCTGCGCCACGCCGACAGATCGCGATGCGTCTTTCACGTACACCACCGGGCCTTCGTACTCGGGGTCAATCTTGACCGCGGTATGCGCGGGCGAGGTGGTCGCACCGCCGATCAGCAGCGGAACTTCGAAGTTCTGCCGCTGCATTTCCCGGGCCACGTGCACCATCTCGTCCAGCGACGGCGTAATCAGCCCGGACAGGCCGATCATGTCGGCGTTCTCGCGGCGTGCTGTCTCGAGGATGCGCTCGGCCGGCACCATCACGCCGAGGTCGATGACCTCGAAGTTATTGCACTGGAGCACGACGCCAACGATGTTCTTGCCGATATCGTGCACGTCGCCTTTGACCGTGGCCATCACGATGCGCCCGACCTTGCCGCTGTCCTCGTCCTGCGAGGCTTCGATATACGGCACCAGGTGGGCCACCGCTTTTTTCATCACGCGCGCCGACTTCACCACCTGGGGCAGAAACATCTTGCCGGCGCCGAACAGGTCGCCGACCACATTCATGCCGTCCATCAGCGGGCCTTCGATCACGTCGAGCGGCCGCTCCGTTTGGAGCCGCGCCTCCTCGGTATCTTCGACAAGGAATTCGGCGTTGCCCTTGACCAGCGCGTGCGCCAGGCGCTCGTTGACCGGCCAGCTGCGCCACTCGGCCGTCGATTCCTCGACCTCCGCGGTTCCGGCATCGCGATAGCGACCGGCCATTTCCAGCAGCTGTTCGGTCGCGTCGTCGCGGCGGTTCAGGATCACGTCTTCGACCGCGTCGCGCAGTTCGCCCGGGATGTCTTCGTAGATCGCCAGCTGCCCGGCATTCACGATCCCTAAGTCCAGCCCGGCCTTGATCGCGTGGTACAGGAACACCGAGTGCATCGCCTCGCGCACCGGGTTGTTGCCGCGGAACGAAAACGACACATTGCTGACCCCGCCGCTGACCAGCGCATGCGGCAGGTTTTCCTTGATCTGGCTCGTGGCCTCGATGAAGGCACGACCGTAGTCGTTGTGCTCTTCGATGCCGGTCGCGACGGCAAAGATGTTCGGGTCGAAAATAATGTCGGTGGGGGGGAAGCCGACTTCGTTCACCAGCAGCTCGTAGGAACGCCGGCAGATAGCCAGGCGTCGCTCGACAGTGTCGGCCTGACCCTGCTCGTCAAAGGCCATTACCACGACCGCGGCGCCATGGCGCCGCGCCTCGCGGGCCTGGGCGAGGAACGGCTCCGGTCCCTCTTTCAGGCTGATCGAGTTGACCACGGCCTTGCCCTGCAGGCACTTCAGCCCGGTTTCGATCACTTCCCAGCGCGAGGAATCGACCATCACCGGCACCCGGGAAATATCGGGCTCGGTCGCGACCAGCTTCAGGAACCGGTCCATGGCCTCGACCGAGTCGAGCATGCCCTCGTCCATGTTCACGTCGATGATCTGCGCGCCGTTCTCGACCTGTTGGCGGGCCACGGCGAGCGCGCTCGAGTAATCACCCTCGGTGATGAGTCGGCGGAACTTCGCCGAGCCCGCCACATTGGTGCGCTCGCCGACGTTGACGAACAGCGAGTCGTCGTCGATGTTGAACGGTTCCAGGCCGGACAGTCGCAGTGCGGGCTTAAGCTCCGGCAGCCCGCGCGCCGGGTGCACCGACACGGCCTCGCGGATCGCGACCAGGTGGGCCGGCGTCGTGCCGCAGCAGCCACCGACCATGTTCAGCATGCCGTCAGCGGCAAAATCGCCCAGCACCTGCGCCATATGCTCCGGCGTATCGTCGTACTCGCCGAATTCGTTCGGCAACCCGGCGTTCGGATGCACGCTTACGTGCGTATCGGCAACCCGTGCGAGCTCCTGCACGTAGGGCCGCAGATCCGCCGCGCCCAGCGCGCAGTTCAGGCCGACCAGCAAGGGCTGTGCGTGGCGGATGGAATTCCAGAATGCCTCGGTGGTCTGCCCGGAAAGCGTGCGGCCCGACGCGTCGGTGATGGTGCCGGAGACCATTACTTCGACCGGCTCGTCGCGCGCGTCGCGCAGCGCCGCGACGGCATACAGCGCGGCTTTCGCGTTGAGCGTATCGAACACGGTCTCGATCAGCAGGAAGTCGACACCGCCGTCGAGCAAAGCGGTAGCCGCTTCCGTGTACGTCTCGACCAGTTCATCGAAGCTCACGTTGCGCAGGCCGGGATCGTTGACGTCCGGCGAGATCGACGCGGTCCGGCTGGTCGGCCCGAGTACGCCGGCGACGAAGCGCGGTCGGCCGTCCGCAGCTTCGGCCTCGTCCACTGCCGTGCGTGCGCAACGGGCTGCGGCGAGGTTGATCTCGCGTACCGCTTCCTCGAGCCCGTAGTCGGCCTGCGACGGTGCGCTGGCGTTGAAGCTGTTGGTCTCGATCACGTCCGCGCCGGCTTGAAGGAACGCGCGATGGATGTCGGTAATCAGGTCGGGACGGGTAATCGACAACAGGTCGTGGTTGCCCTTCAGGTCCGACGGCCAGTCGGCGAAGCGCTCATCGCGATAGTCGGCTTCTTCAAGGCCGAGCGGCTGCACCATGGTGCCCAGTGCACCGTCCAGGATCACGACGCGCTCGGCCAGCAAGGCCTTGAGCGCAGAGATGCGATCGGCGCGCGCTTTCATGCCGCCTCGCCCTGTGGCCGCAGACCCAGCGCATAGCAGATCGCGTAAGACTGCTCGGCGCGGTTCAGCGTGTAAAAGTGAAAATCGTGCACGCCCTCGCGCTGCAGACGGGTGACCATTTCAATTGCGGTGTTGGCTGCGATCAACCGACGCGTTTCGTCGTCCTCGTCCAGGCCCTCGAAGCGCTCGCGCAACCAGCCGGGCACGCTGGCACCGCACATGGTCGCGAAACGCTCGGCCTGGGCGAACTTGTTGATCGGCAGCACGCCCGGCACGATCGGCACGTCGATGCCGGCTGCAACGCAATGGTCGCGGAACCTGAGGTAGACCTCCGGATCGAAAAACAGCTGCGTGATCGCGCGGCTCGCCCCCGCGTCGACCTTGCGCCTGAGGTTGTCGAGGTCGAAAGCCGCGTCGGGTGCTTCCGGGTGCACTTCCGGATACGCCGCCACCGAAATCTCGAAGTCAGCTACGTCCTTCAGCCCGCGCACCAGGTCGGCCGCATACTCGTAACCTTCGGGATGCGGTTCGTATTTGTCGACCCCCTTCGGCGGGTCGCCGCGCAGCGCGACGATATGGCGCACGCCCTCCCGCCAGTAATCGCCCGCAATTTTACGAATCTCCTCGCGGCTGGAACCGACGCAGGTCAGGTGCGGCGCACCCACCAGGGATGTTTCCTGGGCAATGCGATTGACGATGTTGTGGGTCCGGTCGCGGGTGGATCCGTCGGCGCCGTAGGTAACCGACACGAAGCGCGGCGCCAACGGAGCCAGCCGCTGAACCGATGCCCACAGGGTTTGCTCCATCTTCGGGCTGTTGGGCGGGAAGAACTCGAAAGAAACGTTCGGCACTGCGTGTTCAGCCATCGCTGCCAGTCCTTGCCAGGGGATAAGCGGGCGCCGCGGCGAACAGCGCGAAATCGGGCGCACGGCCCGGCAGCCAGCGACGGCTCTCGATGCGGGCGCCGACCTCGACCAGCGCGACATTCAGTTGATTGTCGGCCAGCGCAGTACCGGCCTGGAGCTGGCTGGCGACCGGCTGGATCGACTCGTTCAGGCGCTTCGAAGCGGGCCCGGGACACTACTCCTGGTGGAGCCAGCGCTTCGGCGTGCGCGAGCGAAACGTGGGCTGGCGCATCGACTACGTCCTGGCCTCGCCGGCGGCCA
>CBFCXA010000069.1:0-10097 GCA_965601985.1 uncultured Chromatiales bacterium
TGTCTCACTATGCCGAACGCCCGGCCGCGGCCAGGGCAGCGACCAAGGTGTTTCTCGTCAATGCAGTGGCCGACGTCGGTCTGTTTGTCGGGGTCATATTGACCTTCGTGACATTCGGCACGCTCAATATTCCGGACATACTCGCGCAGGCGCAGTCTGGTAGTGACATCCCGGCGCATGCCGTGACCCTGTTGACCCTGTGCATCTTTATCGGCGCAATGGGTAAGTCGGCGCAGGTGCCGGCTCACGCATGGCTGCCGCTTGCGATGGAAGCCCCTACACCGGTCTCGGCGCTGATTCACGCAGCTACCATGGTGAACGCAGGGCCTTTCCTGCTGGCGCGCCTGAGCCCGGTTATCGTCCTGTCCGATGCAGGCATGACGGTCATTGCCATTGTTGGCGGCGTCACGGCGCTGTTTGCCGCCGTGGTCTCGCTGACCCAGACGGACGTAAAACGCACGCTGGCTTACTCGACGATCAGTCAATTGGGTTTCATGACATTCCTGTGCGGGGTGGGCGCGTTCGTCGCAGCAATTTTTCATCTCCTCGCTCATGGTTTTTTCAAGGCCTTCCTGTTTCTGTCCACCGGCAACGTCCTCGCATCCACGCATCGGCGTATCGACACCGATACACACAAGCATGACGGCGCCATGGGAGGCTTGTTCGTCTGGGCGCTCGTCCTGTCCGTCGTACCGCCACTGGTCGTGTTCTCTGGCGCCTATCAGGCGCTTTGGCTGTCCCAGGGTTTCACCGCAGCCGGCGCGGCGCTGTGGGTTGTTGGGCTCGGCACGGTGTTCTTCACCGCCATGTACCTGTTTAAGGGATTCACCACGGTGTTCCGCCACGGGGTATCGGGTGTGGGTGCCGGCGATCGCGTCATACCCAGGCCTTTTTCTGCGCGATTGGTCGTCGGTATCGCGGCTATTACGGGTATCGCGATTGCCCTGCTTGTGATTATCTGGCGCTGGTTTGCCGACTTCCTCTCGCCGGCGCTAGGCGGAAATGCGATTCAGCCCACCTCGGGGTTGTCCCTGTGGGCGATTGTGCCGCTGGGCGTTGCGCTGCTGGGCTGGGCCTTCGCTTACGCGCAACGCAATCGGCCGCAGTCGCAGGCTGTGCCGGGCTGGAAGAAGCGGCTCTATGTATTTTTCCTGAACAAGGGTTACTTCGATGAGATCTACGAGGTTTTCATCGTGCGTCCTACCCTGGGTGCCGCTCACTGGATGTGGCAGAAGATCGACCGGGGCATTATTGATCGACTGGTCCTTTCGACAGGTACGGTCAGTCTTGACATGGCGCGTCGACTAGGCGCGATTGATATCGCGGTCGACCGGCAGGTGACTAACGTGGGTAGCGGGAGTGTCGGCATCGCCCGCTGGCTCGGACGTATCGTCGATACGGCAGGTATTTCGAGGACGGTCGACGGCCTGGGCAGAAGCGTAGATGCCTCCGGCCATGCTGCGAGACGGATTGAGCCGCGCACCTTGCAACACAATTTGCTGGTGGTGGTTCTGTCGCTGATCGCAGCCCTGGCCTTTTTCTACTGGATCGCGAGGTAGCGACCTACATGAGTACGCTGTTTTCAGACCATCTATTGAGTGTGATGATCGCCGTGCCGTTTCTTGGCATGGTGGCGCTCGCCTTTATTCGCGAACGTTTCTGGCTGCTTTCGACGACGCTGGCCATCACCCTGCTGAACGTCGTTCTGGCCATCGTGCTCTGGATAGGATTCGATCTCAGCGAGCAAGGTATGCAGTTCGTCGAGCGCGTCGAATGGATGCCCACCTTCGGTATTCAGTATGCGGTCGGCGTCGATGGCATCAGCCTTTTACTGGTGCTGCTTACCAGCGTTTTGCCCCCGCTTTGCGTGCTCGGCTCATGGGACTCCATCACCAGCCGTCTCAAGGCCTTCATGATGCTCATTCTGCTCGTGGAAGGCGCAATGCTGGTGGTATTCATGGCGCTGGACGCGTTCCTCTTCTTCATGCTTTGGGAAGTCACGATGATTCCCATGTACTTCATGATCGTCCTATGGGGCGGTCCCGATCGTGTCGCGGCCGGTATGAAGTACGTGATCTACAGCCTGACCGGCAGCCTGTTATTGCTGGTGGGTATTCTTGGCCTGTCCCTGCAGGCGGGCACCTTCGACATCCTGATGCTTGCCGAGCATGACTACTCGCAGAACTCGCAGCTCTGGATCTTCCTGGCCCTGTTCCTCGGTTTTGCGATCAAGCTGCCGATGCTTCCCTTCCATACCTGGCTGCCCGACGCACATTCTGAAGCGCCCACGGCAGGCAGCGTGCTGCTGGCCGGGGTGCTGCTCAAGATGGGCGGTTACGGTCTGATTCGCTTCTGTTTGCCGATTTTCCCCGAGGTCGCCATACAATTCGCGCCGTTCCTGCTGTGGCTGTCGGTTGCGGGAATTCTCTATGGCGGTTACATGGCACTGGCCCAGTCAGACCTGAAGCGGCTGGTCGCGTACTCGTCGGTTTCGCACATGGGCTTCGTGACCCTCGGCATTTTCTCTTTCAACAACGAAGGCCTGGAAGGCGCGATCCTGCAGATGATGACGCACGGCCTGACCACCGGCGCGATGTTCCTGATCGTCGGGCAACTCTACGATCGTACGCACAGCCGCGAGATCGGCGACTATGGGGGCTTGTACAAGCGTATGCCGCGTTTCGTTGCCGTCTTGAGTCTGTTCGCCGTGGCCTCCTTTGGCCTGCCGGCGACGTCTAATTTTATCGGGGAGTTCCTGATCCTGGTCGGCGTGTCCTATGAGAACTTCGTCTTCGTCGTTCTTGCCATGGGCGGCATCGTGCTGGGCGCTGCCTACATGTTGTGGATGCTTCAGCGTGTCGCCCTGGGACAGGCACGGACTGAAGCGGCCCGAAACCTGACGGACCTCGATTTGCGGGAGGTGCTTACCCTGGCGCCGCTGGTGGTCGCGGTGCTGGGCATAGGGCTTTACCCCGGGCCGCTCCTCGAGGCGATGGACGCCAGCGTCACCTACGTCGTCGAGCGCGTGGCTTCGGTCCAGGTCATGCCCTGAGGAACTGACCTGGGCCTGCAGCGGACGACCTGCCTGGCGATTTTCGCCGGGTTGATGATTTCGGGCTGCACGCAGCCCGTGAGCCAGTCGTCGACCACCGACGACAGCGCCGTTCAGGCCAGCGAGACACGCAACATGACCGAGAAGCTCGCCCCTTGTCCTGCGTCACCCAACTGCGTGTGCTCCGAATACTCCGACGATTCTCACGCGGTCGCGGCGTTTGCGTTCGACGGAGACGCTGCGCGAGCCTGGGCGGCACTGCGTGCTGCGGTCGAAAGCTTGCCAAGGACGAAAGTCGTCAGTTCAGGCGCTGACTATCTCAAGGCCGAGGCGCGCAGCGCGGTATTCCGATTCGTGGACGACGTGGAATTTCGTCTGGATGCAGAGACCGGCCTGATCCACGTTCGCTCTGCCTCGCGGGTCGGCTACAGCGATCTCGGTGCGAATCGCAAGCGTGTCGAGGCGCTGCGGGAGCGCTTTAACCAGCAGCTTGCCTTGCAATTCTGACCCGGACCTGCCGCAGCCATCAGGATGCCGACCGAATCGCAATCGCTGCGGAAACTGCTGAACGTATTCCCGCATCCGGGGCGGGTCGACTGGATCGGCCTGCGTCCCGGCCGCAGAGCACCCATAGCGGCCGTGCAAACGGTCGTGGCAGAGGCCGGGGAGGGACTGCGCGGTGATCACTATGCCGGCAAGGGCGGCAAGCGCCAGGTCACCCTGATCCAGGCAGAGCACCTCAGTGTCGTCGCATCGATTCTCGGCGTGGACGCCGTCAGGCCGGAACAGCTGCGCCGCAACGTGGTGGTATACGGGCTCAACCTGCTGGCCCTGAAAGGCCAGTCATTTAGCCTGGGCGAAGTCGTGCTGGAGTACACCGGTCTTTGTCACCCCTGTTCTTTCATGGAATCTGCGCTGGGCCGCGGCGGTTACAACGCCATGCGTGGCCACGGGGGGATAACCGCGCGCGTAATCACCGGCGGCGAGCTGACGGTCGGCAGCCCGGTAACAGTGCTCTCCGACGGCGCGCCTCACGCTACGTAGTGACATCAACTGTTGCCCATCGATTAACGGCAGAGCAAGATGCAGCGGTGCATTGAAACCAGGGGGAGTTCCGTGAAGTCTTGCCTGTCGCAGCAAGCCCGGGTCATTGGCATCTGCCGCGCGCGTCGGTTTGCCGTCCTGCTGATCGGCGTGGCGTGCCTGGCTGCCGGTCCGTTGCTCGCGGACGCCAGCCGGGGCGAACTGGCCGGGCACCGTCTCGGCGAGCGCGTCGCCCTGGACCTGGTGCCGGCCAGCAAGGCTCAGGCGGACGGCAGCCTGAGGATCGCGGCCGCCGGCGCGGACGACAGGTTCGATTCCGTGTACCTGTATGCATCGCCGGTAAGTGGCGAAGTCGGCAAGATCGCGCTGAGCCGCCGGCTGGCAACTCTGGAGGACGCGAAGTCCGTGGCCGGCACTATCGTTGCGAACGTAGAGGCACGTTACCCGGACTGGGAGCGTCTGCGGGCACCCCTGCCAATGGGCAAAACCGGCGGCGAAATGCTCAGCCGGCTGCAGCTGGGCAAGCACGCGCTGATCGTTTTCTACCGACCACTCGAGCAGGCCGGCTACGAAGTGATGCTGGAACTCGAATACTCGAGCAAGGCTCCGCAGCGCAAGGCCTGGCGCCAGCTGGTTGGCGCCGAACGCGAGGTCTTGCGCGAAAACTGATTCAGTCTGCGCCCGGTCTCGCAGCGACTTGCGGCGTGGCATCCAGCCGGAAGGTCAGAGACGCCCAGAAACTCTCCCACTCGGCGTCGGGTTCGCTGTCGTCGAGTTCAATGATGTGCACGGCTTTCACCAGCCAGGTGCCCGGCCGCTCCAGCTGCAGTACGGCGCGTCCGTTGCGGTCGGTGCGCATCTTCTGCTTAGTCTGCGGGTCCTCGGCGGTGAAGGCGACCACCAGCAGGCCTTCAATTGGTTCGCCGAGATAACGCAATTCCACCGGCAGCGCAGCGCCGGGCACGAGCGCGTAGGGGTCGCGCAGCGGAATGAGTTCGAGTGTGTAGCCCAGCACTGCATCGAAGCCTTCGCCGCTGCTCGCCGAACGGCTGCGCAGCAGTGACTTGGCGCAACGCGAGAAGTACTCGCGCGCGTTGGTCTCCGACTCGCCGCGCTGTTCGCGACGCTCGCGCACCCAACCGAGACCTTCTTTCTCCAGGTAGTCGTTGAAAGTCGGCGGGTCGATGTCGACGAAGGAGCGGCTGCTGCGATAGCCGATCAGCTGGCTGCCCTGCGGGTCGGCCACGAAATAGCCGGCGGGGTCGTCGCCGATTTGTCCGCGCACCGGCTGCTTGCGCGATGGCGACGTGACCGAGTAGTCGGTGAACCAGCCGGGTACCAGCGGCTGACTATCGCCGCTGAAGTCCTCGCCGACCCGCAGCGAAATAGTTACCTGTTCGCCGGCGTCCGGCCGGAAGGTCTGCGGCTCTATCCAGAAATCGTGCCCAAACACCGCGGGTCCCACCAGCAGTCCAAGCACGACAGCGGAAAACCGGGTCCAGGTTCTCAGGTTGCAAGTGCTCATGCAGCAAGCTTCGCATGTTTTGGACCTAATGAATTAACAGAATGCGGCGAATGCGCGCAGGCTTGCGGCAAATCGTTGCATCCGCGCCGCGCTTGCGCGATATTCGGGGGGTTGCACAGGGTAAACCCGGTGAAAGCCGGGTGCACAAAGTCACCGGCCTAAGGGTTCGCGCCTAGGGCAGCGGGATTGCCAACGAGTCCGGCCCTTTCGGGCGACCCAGGTATATCCGCGTCCGCGCTTCCCGACCGCCGTGTCAGGGAGGGCAGGCATGCAACGGGCGGCATCACCCCGGGGACAGCTGCGGCGCGCCAAGCGTCAGCCGCGCCGCGTCAGGCCGAGACGGCCACAGCAGATTGTCGAAGCCATGACGGACCCGCGAAGGTTCCCGTCGCCAGTGCGTCCGGTGGGCGCGAACAGCGGCAATCCGCGCTGCTCTCTGGTGCAGGGCGGCACGCTGCTGGACATGAGCGGCATGAACGAGCTGGTCGAGATTCGCCACCGTTCGGTTACCGTCCAGGCCGGCCTACGGTTGCGCGACCTCGTGCGCACACTGGCCGAGCACGGCCTCGAACTGACCGCGAGTTTCGAAGATCCAGATCGCAGCGTCGGCGGTCTGATTGCCAGCGGTTTTTTGGCCTGCGACGGGGCCGAGGACGACGGCGGAGCGGCTGAATGCCTGCTTTCGCTGCGAGTCGTTACGCCGACCGGCAAGCGTCATTACTTCGATCTGCGTCGCCCGGAGATTCTCGCCAAGCTCCGCGGCAGCCTGGGACTGGTGGGCGTGATCTACGAAGTCAGTCTGCGCGTGCGCCGGATCCGGCCTTACAAGGTGCGCAGCCGTCGCATGACCATCGGCGGGCTGGCTGGCCTGGTAGCGCAGATTGCGGCAGCGCCAGGCGGCATCAAGATTTTTGTACTGCCGTTTCGTGATCGTGCCTATGTCGAGATGCGTGAGCCGGCGGCGCCAAAAAGCGAGTCGCGCGATAGATTCTGGCGGGTTCGCGACTGGCTCTGCAACAAATTCCTGCCCGACTGTGTGCACCTGCTGGGACGGTTCATTCCCGTTCGTGGTCTGCGCGACCCGCTGATCGACGGCTTTGGTGAGGCCACACAGCTGCTGACCAACACGCGCCTGACGGACGCAGCCAGCAATGCGATGGAGCAGACCGGCAAGTTTCGTCGCATCGGCCCGGCGTCGCGTACCCAGCAATGCTGCTGGTACTTTCCCGCGGAGCGCTTCGGCGAGTTGCTCTATGCCTACCGCGACTTCTGTCAGCGCTACTATGCTCAGTATCGTTATCGCTGCGATCTGCCGGCCGTGGCCTACCGCATGCCGAGACATACGCAGTCGTTACTGTCACCGAGCTATCACGGGCCGGCCTTCGCCCTGAACCTGCGCTCGACCAACACGCGGGGCTGGGACGATTTCCTGATGGATTTCGCTTACGTAGCCGAGCGCTTCGGCGGCGTCCCGGTGTTCAACCAGACTCGCTGTTTCACCCGGGCGCAGGCAGACAAGGCCTATGGCGAGCGACTGCAGAAATTCCGCGCCATGCGTCGGCGGGTCGATCCGGAGAACCGCATGCTGAATCAGTTTTTCGCCGAGTTCATGAATTGAGCGCCGGCCTCGCCGGCGGAACCGCCATCGATCAGGCGCCGGTACCAGCGGCGGAAATGCACGGTCGGTGCGTCGGTCGCAACGGAGATCTCGTTGTCAGCATCGGCCACGTCACCCGGCTGTGATTCGACGATCAGGCGATCCTCGTCGAGGATATGATGGTCGACTGCGGCGGCGCGCTGTGACCAGGACACCGGGTCCTCTCCGGGCGGCAGTGCGCGAACCGTCAGCACGCGGGTTCTCGATGCGTTGACCGGGATCGAGTACACATGCAGCGCATTCCCCGGTCCGAAATGCAGCTGCGTCATGTTCGGCGCATACCATTCGGCACGGAAGCCATAGCTGCGCCGGCCCATGTAGTTGGTCAGGGTCATGCCGGCGGCATGTTCCTCGACGTCGACCTCGGCCGTGCCGCCGCGCTCGGCAAAGTCGTAGGAGTACGCACCGATCGTGTCACGGTGCGCATAGGGCGGGTGGGTGAAATCGATGAAGTTCTCCACCGCGCGCGTCCAGTGCGCCGACCACTCCTGGCTGTAGGTGCCGAACTGTCGGGGCGGGCCCTGGAGTTGTTCGGGCAGCGCGGGCTCGCCGACGGCTTCGGTCCCGGTGAAGATCCACAGGCAACCGGCCAGTTCGCGACTGGGGATCGCGGTGGCGCGGATTTTCGCCAGTGCCGTATCGTTCAGTTCATTGAACGGGACTTTCAGGCATTGTCCGCTGCCGTCGAAGCGCCAGCCGTGATAACGGCACTGCAATGCGCCGTCGGCCGTGACCTCGCCAAGCGATAGCGCGGCGCCGCGATGCGGGCAGCGATCCCGCAGGACCTGCCACGGCTGATCGGTCCGGCGAAAAGCCACCAGCCGCTCGCCGGCGATCTCCAGTGCCTGCACGTCCCGCTCCAAGCCCGCCAGCGGCAGGGCCGGCGTCCATTGTCCGGGCATCATTGCAAACACATCAGTCTCCGCTGGCGCTGATCATGGCGCCGCCGCTACGCCTGGCCACTTGCCGGGCGTGTGCGAGTTATGCTGTCGCGCCGGCGCCATTGTCGCAACCGGGTAGAGCGGAGGGAACTGATGCGTGGATTGAAACGAAGTGGGCCGGGTGCCCTGGTGATGCTGCTGCTGGCCGGCCTGGTCCAGGCCGCCGAGCCGGCCAGTCCTACGGTGCTGATTACCGGCGCCAGTCGCGGTATCGGGCTCGAACTCGCCCGACAGTATGCCGATCGCGGCTGGCGTGTCATTGCGACCGCGCGGAACCCGGATGGCGCCGACGCGCTGCAGGACCTGGCTCGCGACAACCAGGGCGTGCGGCTCGAGGTGCTGGACGTAACCGACCAGGCGCAAATTGACGCGCTGGCCCGGAAACTGAGCGGTCAGCCGATCGACATCCTGATCAATAACGCCGGTATTCTCGGCGACGTCGATGCGCAGCGCTTCGGCCAGTTCGACTTCGCGGTGTTCGACCAGATCATGGATGTGAATACCAAGGGTCCACTGCGCGTCACCCAGGCCTTGATCGACAACGTCGCGATCAGCGAGCAGAAGAAGATCATGAACGTGTCCAGTGCGGTCGGCTCGATCAAGCTCGCATTCGGCGGCCAGACTTTCTACCGCTCCAGCAAGGCCGCGCTGAACATGGCGATGCGCAATCTCGCCAAGGAAATGAGGCGTGACAAGGACGAGAACCGCAAGCAGCTGATCTTCGGCCTGATCGACCCGGGTGTGGTCGACACCGGTTTCGCCAAGAACGTGCCGATCCCGATGATCCAGGCCGACGAGTCCGCTGCCGCGGTGATTGCCGTTATCGACGCGTTTGAGGACCGGAAGCAGTCGGGGCGCTTTTACACCTATACGGGCAAAGAGCTCCCTTGGTAATGTATTAAATACATACAGTTATTAATTTTTACTAAAGTGAATTCAAGTTGCGTGCAGAGCTGCCCGCAAGGACAAGGGGACTACTCGCATCGGGAACCCCGCGCGCTGTTTGCGGTCAAGACTAACGATGCCCGTACCGAGTGCCTGTCGCCCGGCCGGGTCTTTTCAACCACACGAGGGGAGCAATCCATGTCCGTTAAAACTCGTATGGCCGGCATCGCGCTGGCCACCACCGCCGCTGCGCTGTTCGCCGCCGCACCGATCACCGCCACCGCCGGCGGACACGCGTCGGGGGGTGAGGAAGCCACCGGCAAGTGCGTCGGCGGCAACGGTTGCCAGGGCCAGAGCGCCTGCGCCACCGCCAGCACCAGCTGCGCGGGCCAGAACGCCTGCAAGGGCCAGGGCTGGACCAAGACCACCAAGGCCGAGTGCGACGAGGCCGGCGGCAGCTTCGAAGCCGCCTGATCGGAAGCCTGCAAGGGCAGCGACGGGCCGGCTCCGGCCGGCCCGTCCCGCCCGAACCTGATGCCGATCATCGACGACACCGCCCGCGATCACCGCGGTTTCGGTCTCGGCCTGCGTCCGAGCCATTACGAAGCGATTCTGTCGAGCCGGCCGCGCGTCGACTGGTTCGAAGTGCTGACCGAGAACTACCTGGTCGACGGCGGCAAGCCGCTGCATTTTCTCGACCGGATCTGCGAGCGTTACCGGGTGGTGCTGCATGGCGTGTCGATGTCGATCGGCAGTAGCGAACCGCTGGACTTCGACTACCTTCGGGCGCTGCGCGGACTCGCCGATCGGGTAGAGCCGCTTTGGATTTCCGATCATCTGTGCTGGACCGGCGTCGCTGGTCAGAACCTGCACGACCTGATGCCGCTGCCCTATACCGACGAGGCGATTTCGCACGTAGTCGAGCGGGTCCGGCAGGTGCAGGACTTTCTCGGTGAGCAGATCCTGCTCGAGAACGTCTCGAGTTACGTGACT
>CBFCXA010000070.1:0-10062 GCA_965601985.1 uncultured Chromatiales bacterium
GCTCAGGCCAATCAGGCCGTCGATGGGCGCCTTGATGCGCGTATAGCTGAGCTCGATGTTGGCCAGGTCCACGCCCGCCTGGCTGCCTGGACACCGGCCTGCGCTGCCTCGAACTGCGCGACCGCGCTGTCGAGGTCCTGCTGGCTGACTGCGTTGATCTCGGCCAGCGGGCGGATACGGCCGAGGTCGATCTCGGTCTTGGCCAGCGTAGTCTGCGCCGTGGCCAGCTGGCTCTGCGCCTCGACCAGTTTGGCCTGGAAGGGCTGCGGGTCGATCGTATAGAGCAGTGTGCCCTTGTCGACGAAACTGCCTTCCCGGAAATTCATGGTTTCCAGGAAGCCCTCGACGCGTGCACGGATCGGCACGTCCTGCGTACCCAGCGTACTGCCCACCATCTCGATCTGCAGGGGTACGTTACGCCGCTCGACCTCTGCCACCTGTACCGGCAATGGCGGTACCTGGCTGGCGGCCTGCTCGTCGGAGCCGCAGGCAGCCAGCAGCATGCATAGCGACGGGACGGCGAGCAGTAACAGAGGCGAGTGCTTGCTCATTGTGCGGCTAAGTTCTTGTTCATTGTAAGCCGGACCCTTTTTTCAACTGCGATGATGCGTATTTGGCAGCCCGGATTCCAGTCACTCTCCGATGGGTTTGCCGATCCCAGGTGTAATGCCTGCCCAGCGCAAGCGTTTGGCCGTGCCGGCCGTGATCACATCCAGGACTTCCTCACGGGTGCGACGTTTGTGCGCCGTGGTCTGAACCGAGTAGATAAGATCGCCCCGTTCGGTCTCGAACAGGTTCGACGCAATCGCGACGCTGGCTTCGATTTCGAATACCGGCTTTTCAACCCGGAAATCGACGTAGGTTACCGGCACCGGCAGACCGTAGCCGCCATAGTACGGGTAGCGGTAGGCATAGCCGTAGCCGATTGGCTTGTAGTAGGCCTCGCCGCGTGCTTCGTTCGTGCCGCCTTCAACCACCTCGGCATGCTTGCCCAGCAGTTCCGTCACCAGTACGACATCTGCAGCCGTTTTCTCGAGTGCCGGCTGCACGCCTTCTTCGGTCAGCGGGTCTTCCGGGTCCATGAAGTCGCAGGTGGACGTGGCTTTTACGCCGCTCTCTCTAAGGCGGGCGGCCATCATTCGTTCGTAGCGACAGCGAATGTTGTAGTCGAGCGTTACGCCGACGACAAGGAAGTTGTCGAAGCGTTCGTTGCCGGCAGCCTCTTCCGACCATTTGCTCTCGACGGACACGGGCTTGGTGCATGCAGACAGCAGCAAAGCTGCGGCCAGTGTAACGGTTACGGTTAAGTTAGAAGGTTTCATGCCAGTATCCTACGGCAATTGAGTCACCTTTTTCGCCTGGACCCGGGCAGGAATTCCGCCCGGGTCTGTCACGGAGTCCTGACGATGCGTCACGCCTGTATTGCCGGTCTGGTTCTAGCCGGTCTGTGGATAGTCCCGCCGCCAGCCCTGGCTGAAGTGTCCGCGCCGGCCGATCGGCCGCGCATCGGCCTGGTGCTCGCCGGCGGCGGCGCCAAAGGGGCGGCGCATATCGGTGTGCTGCGGGTGCTCGAAGAGTTGCGCGTGCCGATTCACTGCATCGCCGGTACCAGCATGGGTGCACTGGTCGGCGGCACCTACGCTACCGGCATGCCCGCCGAGCAGCTGGAACGAGAAACCCGCGCCATCGACTGGGACAGCACCGTCGGCACAGAGGGCCGCCGCGATCGGCAGCCGATCGAGCGCAAGCTGGCGGGGCAGAACTACACCAATGCACTCGAGATCGGCGTTCGAGACGGCAGCCTGCGCCTGCCCTCCGGCTTCCTGGAAACACAGCGGATCGAAGATGTCATTCGTGCACTGATCGCCGACGCGCGCCTGCAGCGCGATTTCGACAGCCTGGCGATCCCGTTCCGTGCCGTTGCCACGGACATGGTGTCCGGCGATATGGTGGTGATGGGCGATGGCGACCTGTCGGTTGCGATGCGCGCAAGCATGGCGCTGCCCGGCATCTTCTCACCAGTAGTCGACGGTGAGCGTGTGCTGTCCGACGGCGGACTGACGCGAAACCTGCCGGTCGATATCGCGCGCGACCTGTGCGCCGACATTGTAATTGCCGTGTGGCTATCTACGCCGCAGCCGTCGGCCGATCAGCTGGCCAATGCTTTCAGCCTCGCGGGGCGCGCGCTGGATGTTGTGATCACCGCGAACGAGCGCCAGCAACTGGCGACGCTGGGCGGGCGCGATATCGAAATCGAGGTGCCGATGGGCGAGATCACGACGGCGGATTTCGAACGCACGCCGGAGGCTATCGACCTGGGTCGGGCTGCGGCAGAACGCGTCGCCGGCCAGCTTCGCGGGCTGTCGCTGAGCGAAGCTGAGTATGCCGCCTGGCGCGACTCGGTGAAGCGGCCGGTAGATCGTATGACCCTGCTGGCCGATGTGCGCATCGAAGGACTGGACCGGGTATCGCCAGTGTTCGTGGAGTCGCAGCTACACAAGCTCAGGCCCGGCGCGCTGGTCGATATCGGCATAATCCGTGAGGAAACCGATCGCATCTACGATCTCGGCGACTTCGAGCGGGTCGAGTACGAATTGAGCGGGCCGCCCGAAGCCCGCGTGCTCGAGATTTATCCGGTCGAGAAGGCCTGGGGCCCGAACTTTTTCCGATTCGATGCGGGCCTGGACGGCCAGGCCAACGGCGAGCTGCAGGCAATTTTGCGTGCCGAGCACCAGCAGACGTGGGTCAATCGCCGGGGCGGTCGCTGGGGCAACCTGGTGCAAATTGGCCGGCAGACGAAGTTGCGCACTGACCTGTACCAGCCTGTCGACATTCAGCAGAACTTCTTTGTGCAACCGATTGCGAAGCTGGAAAGCAATCTCGAGGGCGTGTACGACGACGGTAACCGGGTGGCGCGTTACTTTCTGCGCGACCTCTACGGGCAACTGGATATCGGCGCGAACATCCGTCGCGAGGCAGTGGTGCGGGTCGGCTTGCGCAGCGGCTGGCTCGAAAGCAAGGTCGACACCGGCACGGTGCTGCTGCCCGAACTCGACGCGACTCGCGAGACGGCGCTTGTTGCCGGATTCGTATTCGACACGCGCGACAGCGCGGCGCTGGCAACCCGAGGCACCTACATCAACCTTCGTTACCTGAACGCGGCGGAAATGCTCGGGGGCGAAGTCGACTATTCGCTCGGCGAGGCGGCGATTACCCAGAGCTGGGCGTTACGTGGTAACAGCCTGAACCTGATCCTGGCCGGCGGTGCGGAACTGAGCGGTGACCTGCCGCCGCCCCGCGACTTCCGGATTGGCGGCATCCGCAGCTTCCCTGGCCTGCGACCCGGTGAGCTGCGGGGCAGCCGCTACTGGCTGGCCGGCGGCAGCTACCAGTGGAAGGTGGCCGATATCCTGTCGCTGTTCGATCAGTCTGTGTTCGCCGGCCTTCGCGCCCAGGCTGCGCGAATAGGTGATCGCCGGGACGATATCAACGACGGCGTGCTGTTCGGCATCGCGGGTTCTTTGAGCGGACGAACACCGGTCGGCCCGTTCTCGCTGTCGCTGGGTTGGGTGAACAACGACAGTGTCGAGCTGCAGTTCTCGCTCGGCCGGCCGATCGCCGAGGGTTCGGCGATCGACGAGGTGTTCTAGTCGTGGTTCAGGCCGCCAGTTCCTGGCGCACCAGCGCCGCGCCGGCGGCCAGGCTCTTGAGCTTGCCCAGCGCGATGTCGTAGGCGATTGGCGCCATGCCGCAGTTGGTGCAGGGCAGGATACGTTCGGCGTCGACGAACTGCATCGCCGAGCGAATGGTTGCGGCAACTTCCTCGGGCGTCTCTATCTTGTCCGGCGTGACCGCAACCGCGCCGACCATTATCTGCTTGTCCGGCAACAGCGCCAGGACGTCGTGCGGTACGTGCGAGTCGGCGCATTCCAGGGAAATCTGGTCGACCTTCGCGCGGTCGTTCAGCGCCGGGAAAATCTTTTCATATTGTCGCCACTCGTCGCCGAGCGTTTCCTTCCAGCGGATGTTTTCCTCGATGCCGTAGCCGTAGCAGATGTGCACGGCGGTGGTGCAGGGCAGGTCTTCGATTGCGCGATTCAGCGTGTCGACGCCCCATTCGTTCACGTCGTCGAAGAACACGTTGAAGGCCGGCTCGTCGAACTGGATCACGTCGACGCCGGCGGCCGCGAGTTCCTTCGCCTCGTCATTGAGGATTTCGGCGAAGGCCATGGCCATGTCCGCGCGTTTGCCGTAGAAGCCATCCGCGATCGTGTCGCAGATGGTCATCGGGCCGGGCAGGGTGAATTTGAGCTTGTGGTCGGTCAGGCTCCGCGTGTACTTCACCTCGTCGAGGTGCACCGGCGCCGGGCGCGACAGCTTCGCCGTAACCGTCGGTACCTCGAGGTCGTAGCGGTTGTCGCGAATACCCATCAGGGTCTTCTTGTCCCAGTCGATGCCGTCGATGTGCTCGAGGAATCCGTGCACGAAGTGAATACGGAACACTTCGCCGTTGGTCAGGGTGTCAATGCCGGCTTCTTCTTCATGGCGGATCCACTCCGCCGCAGCACGGCGCTTGCCCTGTTCGAGTTCTTCGCCGGAAAGCTTCCAGCCGCCCTTGAGCTTCTCGGGTTCGGCCAGCCAGTCGGGGCGCGGCAGGCTGCCGGCAATCGTGGTCTCGAGCATCAGTCTTCCTGGTCTTGTTGCGGATCGATGTCGCGGCTGAAAGTCAGCAGCCAGCGATAGATGTCTTCGTACGTCTCGCCGTCAGCGCCGACCTGGCTGCCGCCATGCTGGTTGTCGTAGACCAGTTGCCAGTTGCCATGATCGGCACCCTGAAGCGGCGTAAGCGATGGAGCGTAGCGTGGCGACGGGTCGCAGTCGCGCAGGGTCTCGACCGGCTTCAGGCCGTCGCGGAATTTGATCAGGCCGTCTTCGGTGCCGTGGAATGCCCATACGGCAATGTCGCGCATGGATGCGCAGTCATTGCTTAGATCTTCGGCCCAGGCACCGGCCGGGATGATCGCGGCCGCTCGCTGCGGATACTGCTCCGCCAGGTCCCAGGCCGCACGCCCGCCCATTGATACGCCGGTCACGTAGATGCGATTGCGGTCGACACGATAGTTGTTGACCAGGTACTGGACGTATTCGGCAACCTGGTCGGTCGGCCACCACCACTTCATTCCGCCGATCTGCGGACCGGCGACGATCAGCGGCAGGCTGGTGTCCCAGTTGCCGTCGCGCATGCTGCGGAACGGACCGTTCAGCGAGACTCTCTGGATGGCCTTTTCCGAGCCCGAACCCTTCTCACCGATGCCGTGCAGGAATATCAGCAGCGGGTAACGGCGATTGCTGCCCTCGTAGTCCTCGGGCAGCCGGAGCAGGTAATTGGGCGCGTCGTCGGCCTGGATGTACTGATATGCCGGCGAAATCTCCGGCGGGCTGGCGCAGGCGGCCAGCAGCATCAGTGCCGGGCAAAGCAGAAAACTCCGCATATATAAGTGCATGCAAGGGTAGTCCGTGGCAGAACCGGTGATTATAGGGGCTGCGGCCGCCTCCCGGCCTGTCGCCCGGCGCGCTGCGCGTTTATCATGCGCGCGCCATGGCCATTCGATGCGGAATCGTCGGGCTGCCGAACGTCGGCAAGTCCACTTTATTCAACGCCTTAACCGCGGCGGAGATTGCTGCGGAGAACTACCCGTTCTGCACCATCGACCCGAACGTGGGCATCGTGCCGGTGCCGGATCCGCGCCTGGACCGGCTGGCTGAGATCGTGCAGCCGGAAAAGGTCGTGCCGACCACGGTCGAATTCGTCGATATCGCCGGGCTGGTCGAGGGGGCGTCGAAGGGCGAGGGCCTGGGCAACCAGTTCCTGGCCAATATCCGTGAGACCCACGCGATCGCCCACGTGGTGCGCTGTTTCGAGAACGATGACGTGACCCACGTGGCCGGTGGCGTGGACCCGGAACGCGACATTGGCGTGATCAATACCGAGCTGCTGCTGGCCGACCTGGACACGGTCGAGCGGGCGCTGGAGAAGGCGGAGCGCCAGGCCAAGACCGCGAACAAAGCAGACATCGCACGCCGCGACCTGCTGCGTCGGCTGCGCGACCATCTCGACGGCGAAGCGCCGGCGCGCACTTTTGAGACGGTCAATGAAGACGAGGCCACCGAGCTGCGCCAGCTGTTCCTGCTGACCGCGAAGCCGGTGATGTACGTGGCCAACGTTGACGAGTCAGGCTTGGGGGGCAACGAATATGTCGAGCGTGTCCAGGCACTCGCTGCCGGCGAGGGCGCCATCGTGGTGGTGGTTTGCGCCGCGATCGAAGCCGAGATCGCGCAGCTGGATGCCGACGACAAGCAGGAATTTCTCGCCGACCTCGGCCTCGACGAGCCGGGCCTGAACCGCGTGATCCGCGCCGGCTACGAGCTGCTGGGCCTGCAGACTTTCTTCACCGCCGGGCCGAAGGAAGCGCGCGCCTGGACCGTGCGCCGCGGCGCTACCGCGCCGCAGGCGGCCGGTGAGATTCACACGGACTTCGAACGCGGCTTCATTCGCGCCGAGGTCATCTCCTACGACGACTACCTGGCCGGCAACGGCGAGCAGGGCGCGAAGGAAGCCGGGCGGCTGCGGCTGGAGGGTAAGGAATACCCAGTCGCCGAAGGCGACGTCATCCATTTCCGTTTTAATGTCTGACGGCGCTTCGACCGCGACTTTTCATTAGACTTCGGGCATGGACATGCAGGCCCTGATACCGACTGCCGCTTCCTTCGGCGTCGCTGCGTTCGTGATCATCCTGGTGATTGCCGGCCTGTTCCGGCTGAATACCTATCTCGTCAAGCGCTACGAACACGGGTCTTCCGCCGAGTTCCAGCGCCAGCTGATCATGCTGGCCGTGTCTCTGCTTGCGCTGATCTTCGTCGTGCTGGTGATTCCGGTGGGCGACGCGATGCGCGGACAGATCCTCGGGCTGCTGGGCATCGTGCTCAGCGCGACGATCGCGCTGTCTTCCACGACGCTGGTGGGCAACGTACTGGCCGGCCTGATGCTGAAGTCGCTCAAGGGCATGCGCCCGGGCGTGCATATCCGGGTACAGGACTGCGCCGGGCGAATTTCCTCGATGAGCCTGCTCTATACGGAGATCCAGACGGAAGACCGTGACCTGACCTCGTTGCCGAACCTGTTCCTGGCCACTAATCCGGTCACGATGTACCGCTCGTCCGGCACGATACTGTCGGTGGAGGTATCGCTGGGCTATGACGTGCCCCGCCAGCAGATCGAGGGCGTGCTGCTCGAGGCGGCCACGGAAGCCGGCCTGCAAAAACCATTCGTTCAGATCACCAGCCTCGGCGACTTCAGCGTGAGCTATCGCATCGCCGGGCTCGCGGAGGACCTGGACCAGGTGATCTCTACACGCAGGAAACTCCGTTCCCGCGTGCTCGATGGTTTGCATGGCGCCGGTATCGAGATCGTCTCGCCCAATTTCATGAACACCCGGTCGCTGGCCGACGGTCAGCGCATGATGCCGCCGGTCTTCGCAACCGATAGTGCGGACGCGGAAGAAAAGGACAGTTCCCCGGACGACGTCGTTTTCGACAAAGCGCGTAAGGCCGACTCGGTCGAGAAGCTGCGCGAATCCCGCGCTGCCGTCGTTGAGCGCATCGCAGCCTGCCAGGACGAGCTCAAGGAATTGAAGTCGGATGCCGATTCCGAAGCCTACAAGTCCGCGGAGAAGGAACTTGGCCACCAGGAGCAGAAACTCGAGCACCTGGACCGCGTCATCGCATCGGCCGAGGCGCGCATTGCGGAAGACTAGCCGGCGGTATCTTGCCCTGGCGCTGGCGATACTGGGGGCCAAGCCGGGCCATGGCGGGGAAATACCCGGGCTGCCGCCGCCGACGCCCCCGGAAATTCCTCGGGCGGCCCAGGTCACCCTGGGCAACGACCTGCTCGCCGGTTTCGATGACATTCTCGACGACTTCCGCACCCAGCAGCTGGTGTTCGACGGGCGCGTTGGCGAGCGCTGGTCTCTGGCGGTCGATCACAGCATCCTGACCTTCGAGGCCCGGGGCTTCGAAGACGACTGGGGGCGGCTCGATCAGCTCAGTGCTTCTTTCGGATACGATTTTCTGCAGCCAGCCAACGGCGTCAACGGCCTCACGCTCACCGCCGGTGCCGGCCTTCGCGCGGTCAACGACTTCGGCGGCGCGGAAATCCAGAACGGCGTGCATCGCCTGGTCGACGACCGCATCGTGCGCCTGCCGTACGTCGACGCGCAGCGCACCGATGCGACTGCGTGGCTGCGCGCCCAGGCCAGCGCGCCGCTGCCCTGGCAGAGTCTGCGTGAGCTGTTTGGCCCGCATTGGCAACTCGGCTACTGGTTGCACGGTACCGCGCTGGCGACCAGCGACGGGCAGTGGGACGGCGTCGCGGCCGCACACCTGACCGCGAAGCGTGGCTGGTTCAACGCCTGGCTGGGCCTGCGCGGCGACTGGCGCCGCGGCTATGACCGCGACCCGGTGCAGGCCGCGGTCGCGGACAACGAAGAAACCGGCTACCTCGTCATCGGCCTGCGTTTTGGTCCGCTGCTTATCGAGACCCAGCAGAGCAGCGAGAGCGACAAGGGTTATGGCCGCATCAGCCTGCTGGCCGACATCGCGCCGGCCTCGCGTCGGCTGAAGCCCGGGCGCGAATTCAGCCTGTCGTTCGGTATCACGGCGCCCCAGGTCTATGCCCAGCTGCAGGGGCGCAGCGAGTTCTGTGGCTGGCTCGCCTGCACGGAGTCGCGCCGCTGGCGACTGCTCGGTGACCTGCGTTTGGGCAACCCGGGCATCGGCAATGCGACCGATCGCTACGTCCGCACCCTGCAGCTCGGCGCCGGCCTCGAGGCCGAGCAGGCTTTTGCCTGGATGCCCCAATGGCTGACGGGTTACGCCTGGGCCGGCGGTGGCTGGCGCCGCGAGCAGGTGCGTGGCGATGCAGCACTGAGCGGTAACTCATCGGATGAGGTCGATCGTCTTACCGCGCTCGGCGAGCTGGGCCTGCGTGCAACCACGATGGCCATGAGTGACCGCTGGGCCCTGCGGTTGCAGCTGGGTCTGTCCGGCTGGCTGCCGTTCGGCGACAAGGACGTCGCCTTCGCCGGCGGTTTTGAAACGCTGCAGGAACCAGGCGTCACGCTGGCGTTCTCCGGACTCGTCGAATTCCGGCCCTGAGGTTCTTGACCCGATGTTAGGATGAGGGGTGCCGGACGCTCAGCTGTCACCCGTGGTCATCGTCTGTGCCGACACCGACACCGGGTATCGGCTGGCCCAGCTGTGCCGGCGTGAAGAGCGACGCGTGATCGCCTTGATGCGCCGTCGCGCCGATCCCTCGCTGATCGAGAAGATGGGCTGCGAAATCGTGCCGGCCGACCCGACCGATCGCGAAGAGATGTCTGCGATCTTCGCCGAACACGTCACGCCCGATTGCGACGTGGTCTGCATGCTCGGCGGCACACCGCAGCTGAACAGCCAGGGCAATATCAACTGCATCGACGCGTCGGGCGAAGCGCGTGCACACAGGCTGATCATGCTTACCTCGATCGGATGCGGCGACAGCCTGCCGGCCGTCGACCCGTTCGTGAAAGCCTTTATCAGCAAGTCGCTGCGTGCAAAAAACTGGGCCGAAACCAAGCTGCGTTCGAGCGATCTGGACTGGACCATCATCCGGCCGGGCGGCCTGGTGCGGCGCGCGACCCGCGGCGAGCCGATCCTGGTCGATGATCCGTGCGTCAGCGGCCATATTAATGTGTTCGACCTCGGTGACCTGGTGCACCGGGTACTTAAGAGCGAGGCGGCGAGCTGCAAGACCTACACGGCGGTAGACAGTGAACGCGCCTATCACACGCAGGGTACCGAGCTGCAGCCCGCAGAACTCTAGAGAAATCAGGAGGCTGGCGACTGGCCAGCTGCGGGTCAGCCTTGACAGCCCAACCGCGGACGCAGAGAATTCGCGATCCTTTCCGGCGTGGTGATGTAGCTCAGCTGGTTAGAGCGCGGCACTCATAATGCTGAGGTCGGTGG
>CBFCXA010000071.1:0-10000 GCA_965601985.1 uncultured Chromatiales bacterium
GGGCCGGCGCCTGCCGGAAGAGGGACTTGAACCCCCAACCTACCGCTTACAAGGCGGTTGCTCTACCAGTTGAGCTATTCCGGCGCCGAGGGCGCTGATTCTAGGGAATCCCGCTGCGGCCCGCCATCGCCCGCGTCGCGGCAGGCGGCGGGCTCGGAGCGCAGGATGTCCCGGCCCGACAGGCCCAGCGCCGCCAGGGTCGGCAGGCCGCCGGCGCGCTCGTCGACCAGCAGCCAATACTCCGTGCCGGTGCGGAATCGATCGGTCGTCAGGGTGGTCAGACCGGCCCGAACCGCCTCGTTGGCCACACTCTCGGCACCTTCCAGGCTGCGGAATACGCCCAGCGAAATCCGGTAGCCGTCGTCGCCACGCACTATATAAGCGTCACTGCGACCGACTTCGGCCAACCGGTCTAGCGCGGCTTCGGCCTCATCGCGGCCGTCCAGGTCGATGACCTGGACCCAGTGACCTACCCAGATCTCGCCGGATTCACTGTAGCGAAACACGTCCAGATCCTGCGCAACCAGGCGATCCGCCGCCTCGCGCGAAACTTCGGGGTCTTCGAACGGGCCGATTCTTACGCAGCCGGCCGAGCCCGGCTGCGCCGATCCGGGCGCCGGTGCCGCCGGGGCCAGCAGCGCGAGCTGTGGGCTGCGAGCACCCGCCAGCGCATACGGGTCCTCGGCCGGCGGCGGCATCACCCAGCGCTGCCAGGCCAGCAGCAGCAGGTTGGCCAGCAACAGGAGCAGGAACAGATTACGCACCGGCGATCTCCGCCTGCCCGCCCAGCGCCAGCAGCAGGCCTTCCAGCACCAGGCGCGGCCGATGCCGCGTATCCGCGGGCAGCCCGGCAAGCAGCGCCGGCGCGGCCCCGCCACTCAACACCACGCTGGCCGGCGTCGAGGTCATGTTCCTGGCCCGGTCGATCAGGCCTAGCGAGGCCTGCAGCGTCGCGGCTTCGATCGCGCTGACGGTGTCGCGCCCGGGCCCGTGCAGATCGGCCGCGGCCGCTGCAATCGCCGCCCGCTGGCGAATATCCCCGGTCGACCGCTCCAGCGACGCTCGCATCAGCTCCGATCCCGGCAGGATGAAGCCGCCCAGGTGCCGGCCGTCGGCTTCGATCAGGTCTACGGTCAACGCGGTGCCGGCATCCACCACGCATACGGCCCCGGTCACGGCGCGCCGGGCCGCCAGCATTGCGAGCCAGCGATCCGCACCGAGCTGCTGCGGATCGCGGTAGCCATTGCGCAGGCCGCCGGTCTCAGCAGCGGTTGCCGCCAGCTCGGCTGGCAGCTGCCAGCGACTGCGCAGCTGTTCCTGCAGCGCATCTGTCACCGCAGCGCCGGCGACGTTCACGGCCAGTACTCGCAGCGGAACTACTTCGAGGGCCTCGAGCAGGGGCCATTCAGCCTGTTGCTCAACGAGCGGCTCCGCGCCCTCCGCGAGCCATTGGTCGGTGTCGGCGAGCGCCCACTTGACTCGGCTGTTGCCGATATCCAGCAGCAGGTTCATGCCGCGGCCCGCAGTGACACGTCGCCTGCATACAGGGTTTCGACCCGGCCCCCGGCTTCCAGCAGCAGCGCTCCGTCCGG
This sequence comes from uncultured Chromatiales bacterium, assembly GCA_965601985.1. Taxonomy (GTDB): domain Bacteria; phylum Pseudomonadota; class Gammaproteobacteria; order Steroidobacterales; genus J054. The sequence continues at coordinate 1,593 of CBFCXA010000071.1, forward strand.
CGCAATTCCCCGGGCGATGCCCCCACGCGGCGGCTGCCCGGCCACGGTGACGGTTACCGGCCGATTACGGAACGCATCCCAGTGCGCCCAGCGATCGGCAAACGGTGCAAAACCTTCCAGTTCGAACTGCTGCAGGCCGCGCACCAACGCATCGATGAACTGAGCGGCGAGCCGGCTGCGCGACGGCACCCGACCGGAGTCCGCCAGGCTGGCGGGCGGCAGAGCGGCGACTTCTCCGGGTGGCAGGCCCGGCCGGACCGATACATTGACACCGATGCCGACCACGACTGTCAGCGGACCCTCCGCTTCCCCCTCGACCTCCAGCAACAGGCCGGCGAGTTTGCCGCTGTCGGTCACGATGTCGTTCGGCCACTTCAGGCGCGCGTCCGCCGCATGGCCGGCAAGCGCTTCGCGGAGCATCGCCCCGACGGCGGGCCCCAGCGCCGTGATGCCCGGCGGCGGAGTATCGAAGCGCCAGCTCAGCGACAGACATAATCCGCTGGCCAGCGGCGAAATCCATCGCCGGCCGCGGCGGCCGCGGCCGCCGGTCTGGAACTCGGCCAGGCAGACGCGCGCGTTTCCGGAGATAGGCGACGGGCCCAGCTGCAGGCGGCGATTGGTCGAATCGGTCTCCCAGCAGAGCGCGAGGTCTTCGAGCCGCTCAGCTGCATCAGGGCTCAGCTCGGCCAGCACCTGTTCGGCGTCCAGCAGGTCCAGCGGAGCGGCAAGTTGGTAACCGCGGCCGGGCAGGCTTTCCAGCATCAGCCCCCGCTCATCGAGCCGCTGCAGCGCTTTCCACACGGCTGCGCGCGAGCAGCCGAGAGCTGCGGCCAGCTGCGGCCCGGAATGCAGTTGGCCGTCGGCGAGCAGTCTCACCAGTGCCTGACGACTATCCACTTGTCAGCGGAACCGGCGCAGCAGCATCACGCCTTCCATGCGGCTTTCCTCCCCGCTGCGAATGCGCCGGATGTTCGAGCGATGAGTAAACACGATATAGGCGGCCAATGCGGCGCAGAACAACAACAGCGGCAGCGCACCGACCCCACCTGTCGCCAGCACGTACACAGGCAGGCTGATTGCCGCGAGCATGGTCGCCAGCCCGACCATGCCGGACAGCACCAGCACCAGAATCCAGGTCAGGGCGGCCGGCAGCAGCAACACCGGTGCCAGGCCGGCCAGCGCGCCGACTGCCGTGGCTGCGCCCTTGCCGCCTTTGAAGCGATACCAGACCGGGTAGCAATGTCCGTGAACCACCGCAGCCGCACAGGCCAGCGCCAGCCATTCCCGGTCCACCTGCGGATCCGCTGCCAGTCCGGGCAGGTCCACATAGGGCAGCCAACCGGCGGCAAGCCAGCCCTTGCCAACGTCGATCACCATGACCATCAGCGCAAAGGCCTTGCCCTGGGTGCGCAGTGCATTGGTACCGCCGGCATTGCCGCTGCCCATGTTGCGTATATCCACGCCGCGCAGGCGGCCGAGCAGCAACGAGCCGTTGACGGAACCGAGCAGGTAACTGATCAGGACTTTGAGGCCGAGTTCCAGCATGCGCACACCGGACCGGTGAAGCCCGAAATTTTAACATCGCGCAAGCTGCGCACTGCTCAGACGCCTAGCCAGGCCAGGCGCCGTTCGCGACTCGCATCGTCTGCGTCGTCATCGAGTTCCAGCCACGCGGTATCGCGCGGCGGCCGCGCCGGCCGCAGGCTGAGTTCCCGCAGATCGTCTCGCCGGAACACGTGCACCGCTGCCGGCTCACCGACGGTCAGTTCATCGAGCATCGCGTCGAAACGCTCCGGCCGGCATCGTTCGCCGCCAATCGCGACGATTTCGTCGCCGGCCGACAGGCCCGCCTCCAGGCCCGGACCGTCAGATAACACGCTGGCGACCAGCACTCGCCCGCCATCTTCGCGTATCGATGCACCCAGCCAGGGCAGCGGGCGATCCTCGCGTTTGCCGGCCTTGCCGCCGGCATCTTTCGCCGACTCCAGCCCCCGCAGACGGAGCCTGACGGCAAACTGCGCCAGCAGGATGCCGATCGGCGGGTCAGCGGTGCCACGCAGGTATTGCTCGAAAAACTCATCGAGGCGCAGACCACTGGTTTCCTCTGCGATGCGCTCGAAGGCGCCCCGTGGCACGCCGTCGCCCGCGCCGTATTCCTGCCACAGCGCATGCATCACATCGTCGAGGCTGCAACGGCCGTCGGTCCGCAGGCGCAACTCGAGATCCAGCGCCAGCGCCACCATCGCGCCCTTGCTGTAGTAGCTGACCAGCGCATTCGGCGCGTTCTCGTCCTGGCGGTAAAACTTGATCCAGGCATCGTAGCTCGCGTCTTCCAGGCTCTGCAGCCGGCGTCCGCGGCTGCGGTACACGCGGGTCAGTGAACCGCCGAGCATTTCCAGGTACTCGTCCGACGTGACCACACCGCTGCGCGCGAGCATCAGGTCATCGTAGTAGGAGGTGACACCTTCGAACAGCCAGAGCTGGTGAGTGTAGTTCTCGCGATCCAGCACGTAGGGCGTCAGTTCGGACGGTCGCAGCCGCTTGACGTTCCAAAGGTGAAAATACTCGTGGCTGCACAAGCCGAGAAACCGCCGATAGCGCTCCGCTGGCGGCTCGCGACCGATGCGCGGCAGGTCGGCGCGGCTGGCGATCAGCGCGCAGGAATCGCGGTGCTCGAGACCGCCGTAGCCGGAATTCAGCGCGGTAGTGAGAAAACAGTAACGCTTCATCGGCAGCTCGCCGCCGAACAGTTCTGCCTGTGCGGCGCAGATTTCGCCGAGATCGGCGCAGACCCGGTCGAGATCTGCATCCGGACAACCCTGCAGGATGAGTTCATGGGGTGCGCCGCAGACGTCGAAGACTGACCGGGTGAGCTGCCCCATCAGCATCGGCTGATCGATCAGCTCGTCGTAGTCGCTGGCGGCAAACGCGCCGAATTCCATCTCGCCGCCGCTGATACGGCGCATTGCGGTGGCCAGCTGCCAGTCACCGCAGCCGGCCGGTGGATCGACCTGCACGGCACAGGGGCGATCTTCCAGGCCCTCCGGGCGCAGGAACAGACAGAAGCCGTTGATGAAGCCGTGATCCCGATCCAGATAGGCACCCCGCACCGACAGGTCGAAGGCATAGACCCGGGCGCGCACCAGCAATGGCCCGTCGACCACCGGCGCCCGCCAGCGCGCCTTGTCCAGTTTGCGCAGCGGCTGCGTACCTTGGTCGGTGACCGCTTCCACCACCAGCAGGTGCCGGGCGAACTCACGGATCAGGTAACTGCCGGGCGCCCAGGCCGGCAGCGTGAATACCTGGCCATCGGCATCCGGGGAGGCAATCCGGCAGACGACGGTGTAAACATGCGCCGCAGGGTCGCCTGGCTGAAGGTGATAAAAGACTTCCGCGTCGGAGATTTCATCGATCATGGCGCGATTCTATCTGCTCTCGTCTGCCCGCCCCGCCACCAGTGGCGGCAGAAAGATCTCGCCCAGCATGCAGCGCAGGCTGCCGCCGCCGCGTTCGATCGTCGGAATATCGGCCGCGACCAGCCGGCCGTGCTCGGCCAGCCGCGCGCGCTGATCCGCATCGAGTGCCTGCAGTGCGCTGCTCGACAGCGCAATCACTCGGCCCCGGGCGCCGTCGAGCTGCAGCAGGTTGCCGGCGAAACGCGTCATCTGCGACGGCGTGATCTCGATGATTTCGCGTCTGCCGGCCGCGAGCCGCGCCAGCACCTCCTCTCGGGCCGCCGGATCAATCGACTCGCCGCAAAGCAGGGCAAACCGGTCACCGATACTCATCATTACGTTGGCGTGATAGACGGGTCGGCCATCCGGGCCGGCAGTATCGAATCCACACAGCTCGTAACCGATCAGGCTCGCCAGCCGCGCGGCGGCCGATCGGCTGGTCCGCGGCGACCAGGCCGCGTAGGCAACCCGCTCGCGACGATCCAGGACCAGGCTGCCGGTCGACTCCAGGTACTCCTGATCGCGCTCCAGCCCGCTGATGTCCCGCAGCTCCGCCAGCGCCAGTCCGCGCGCGACCGCCGCGCTGCGCAGCAGTTCGGGCCGGCGCTCCGCGCGCCGGTTCGGCGCGGCCATCGGATAAAGCACCGCACTACCGTCGGTGTGCGTACTGAACCAGTTGTTGCAGAACACCGCATCCGGGGTACAGGGCTGCTCGGTGTCATCGAACAGCAGCACATCGACGCCGGCGTCGCGCAGCCGCGCCGCCGCGCCCAGCGCTTCGCGCCGCGCGGACCCGCCCAGTTCTGCATGATCGTCCACGGACTGAAACGCGTTGCTGTCAGCCGTCTGCGGGTTCACGCCGAAACTGAGTGGCGCGATCATCAACACGCGCCCGGTTGTCTGTGGTGATTTCAAGCGGGACTCCGCTGCCCGGCGGCGCTGAATTATCTGCGGCCCAGGCATCATCGTATAGTGTCGGGCGATCTGGTGCGGAGCGCGCTTGTGCCACCCAAACTGCTGGTCATCAGCAATTACGCGATCACGATGCATAACGTCAGGCCCGAAGCCGAGATGGTCATCGGGCTCAAGGAGCGTGGTCTGGATGTCGAGGTCATGACGCCGCGCGACTGCCCCTACGCCGAGCGCATGGCCGGTTTCGGCATCCCGATCCACGACTACCTGCCGCCGTCGAAGTTCTCATCGGCGGCGGCGCGGCGCGTGCGCCAGGTACTCCGGAGCGGCGGACACCAGCTGCAATACCTGTTCAATAACCCGGCCATCATTGCCGGCCTGCGTGCTTCGAGGGACCTGCCGGTACGCAATGTGACCTACCGAGGCCAGGTCGGGAACATCTCCCGCTACGACCCGAGCGCCTATCTGACACACCTGCATCCGCGCGTCGACCGCATCGTCTGCGTCGCCAATGCCGTGCGGGACGGCCTGCGTCCGGAGCTGCGTGATCCATCGAAAGCGGTGACCATTTACAAGGGCCACGACATAGACTGGTACGCGGACGTCGAAGCCGCAGATCGCGCATCGCTGGACCTGCCGACGGACGCGTTCGTATTCGCCTGCGTGGCAACCAATCGGCCGCGCAAGGGCGTACCGGTGTTGCTGGACGCAATGGCCCGGCTACCCGCCGACTCCACGGTGCATTTGCTGCTGGTCGGTGGCGGCATGGACGGGCCCGAGATAGACCAGCTGGTTCGGGACAATCCGCAATGCGACCGCATACATCGCTTTGGCCATCGAGACGACGTGCTCCGGCTGGTGGCCGCAGCAGATGCGGCGGTGCTGCCATCGCTGCGCCGCGAAGGCCTGCCGAAGACGGTGATCGAAGCCATGGCGCTCGGCCTGCCGCCGATCGTCACGCGCACCGGTGGAAGTCCTGAACTGGTGGTAGCCGGGGAATCGGGCTGGGTCGTGCCGCCAGGCGAAGCGGCAGCGCTGACTGCCGCAATGCAGGAGCTGGCCGCGGACCCCGGCCGAGCCCGGCGCATGGGTGACGCAGCGAGGCAGCGGCTCATACGCGACTTCAATCTGCAGCAGTCGATCGACGCCCATCTGCGCCTGTTCACCGGGCTGGCCTCGGTATCTATTTGACATAACGCCCGGATCCGACCCGAGCCCGGCCACGAAGCTATACTGAATAACAGGAGTTCGGCGGGTTGCGCTACAGCGCAGCGAGAGACCGGGCGAGGAGCAGCATGCATTGACCTGGCTGATGACAGCGGTGCTGGGATTGATTCTCGGGCTATGCCTGTACGGCACGGTCCGCATCCGGAATGCCTGCCTGCCCTGGATACGCGGCACATTAGGCCCGGCCGGTTACTGGCTGTGCTGGCTGACGGCCCTGGCGCTGATGCTGCTGGCGGCGAATATCGGCATTATCCTGGTCCGCGGGCTCGTCGGTCTGTCAGTCGCCAGAGTTGCACCTTTGCCGCTGGAGGTCTGCTTCACCGTGGTGGCCCTGCTGACGGGCGGCAGCCTGGCCTTTCGTCACGCGCGAAACTGTCGCAAGTCTCGCTCCCCGGGTTAGCCGATCGCTCCCTTCAGGGTAGAAGTCTGTCTTTTTCGCCGCTGTTCCAGCTTCATTAGCAATTGATGCTTCTCGCCGGCCGACAGGCGTGGCCAGGTCTGGATTTCATCGCGGCTGCGCAGGCAGCCCATACACATGCCCGTTTCGCCGTCCAGCACGCAGATGCTCACGCAGGGCGAGACCACGTGGGCTGAGGGAACTGCGTCTGACTTCACGGCCATGCCTGAAAATGCTCGGGGTTAAAAAATACAGTTCGTTGCCGCGGCACCGAAGGATTCCGCTGCCGAATTAGCGCGCCGGCGCACCGGCGGCTGAAGCGAGTTCGAACCAGCGCGCGTGGTATCCGGGCCAGTCATAGGCCTGCACGGCCTGAGACTGGATCTTTGCCAGCTCGGCAAGCTTCTGTCGATTTTCCATAAGATCGACGAGTTGGGCGGCGAACCCATCGGCAGCAGGCTGCTCGAGTTCCGCCCCTGCGGGTAACAGCTCTGCCGCGCCGACTGCACGCGACGTCAGAACCGGCGTACCGCAGGCCGCCGCCTCTACCACCACCAGGCCGAAAGTCTCCAGCCTGGCCGGGTGCAGCAACAGGTCGGCTGCAGCGTAGTAGAACTCGACGTCAGACCGGCGCTCCCGCGCCAGCAGACAGTCAGCCAGGCCGGCCGCCGCGAAGTCCTTCTGCAACGAACGGGTATTGTGCGCGGCGCCGACTGCCAGCACCCGGCAATCCACACGCAGCGACTCGGGCAGCGCCAGTAGCGTATCGCGCAGAATATCGGCACCGCGCAGCGGGAAGTTGCCCGAGGTGATGAAGGCCAGGAGAAACTGGTCGTCCAGACCGAGTTTGTCACGCGCCGCCCGGCGAACTGCCGGGCGTTGCCGATCGTTGAAACGTGCACGATCGAACCCGGGATAAGCGACCTGCACGATCGCCGGATCGAGGCCATAGCGATCGAGCAGGTCCCGGCGTGCCAGCTGCGAGTTGGCGATCACCTGCCTGAAACCGCGCCCGACGAACAGTTCCCGGTGCAGGCGCACGATTGGCGTTTCCTCCGGAGGCCCGGGCGCCGCCAGCAGTTCCTGTTCGCGTTCGACCAGGTTGTGCACGAACAGGACGTCCTGCTTGAGCAGGTCACCGTGGCCGATCACCAGGCTGTAATCGCCGCGGTCGATGCGGCGCTGCGCGCGGCGGGCGAAACTCCTGCGCGAGTAGTACTCGCTGCCCGGCTGGCGCCAGAGCCGCACCGGGCGCGCCCCGGCATCCTGCACGGCCCGCGCGTCCAGCGACTCGCCGAATACGTCGCAACGATGGCCACCGGCGGCCAGGTAACGCAGCTGGTCGAGTACCAGTGCGGTGCTGCCACCGATGCCGGCAAGCCGGCGGATGCCCACTCCGATGTTCAAACTTAGCTCTTCAAGGCGGTATGATCCTGTCGCGACAGACAAGCTGCCGGCCATTGTAGACAACGGCCGGGAGCCTTTCGCCAAGCTTTTCGAGATCCGGCGTGACCCAGAACCCGCAGCGCATCCTGGTAATCCTTTTCCCGGTCCTCGGTGACGTGCTGCTGGGCACGCCCCTGATTCGCGCTCTGCGACGCGGCTATCCGGATGCGCGGATCGACGTGCTGGTCAACGTCGGCTGCAGCATCGTGCTTCGGGGCAATCCCGACATTGACGAAGTCATCGAAATCGAACGCCGGCCCGACCTGCGGGATTACTTTGCGCTGGCGCGCCGGATACTGCGCCGCTACGACCTGGCCGTGACCATGGCGCTCAGCGACCGCGCCAGCATCTATGCCTGGGCGGCGGCGCGGCGAGTCGTGACCTGGGTGAACCCCGGCAAACGCTACTACGGTCTGATCCGTCGTATGTACAGCGAGTGGCCCGAGACCGCGCGCGGGCCTACCCATCCGCTGCAGGCCAATGCGTACGTCGCGGAACTCCTTAGCCTGCCCTACGACGGTCGGGTGGTCGCGCCGCGGGAGCCCGGTGCGGGCGAACGGGTCGCAGAACTGTTGAGCGACACGCATGGGCCGGTGGCAATCCTGCATCCCGGCTCCCGCCTGGCCTACAAGCAGTGGCATGACCAGGGCTGGCAGACCGTTGCCCGGGAGCTGCAGAAGCGCGGCTACGCGCTGGTGGTCACAGGCGGCGATGACGCCGAAGAGCTGGCCTACATTGAAAGCCTGTTCGGCGAACTGGAACAGGTTACGGTGGCCGCCGGGCGGCTGCGTTTCGGCGACATTGGCGAACTGATGACTCGAGCGGCGCTGTTTATCGGCGTCGACACGTCGATCACTCACCTGGCCGCAGCAGCCGGCATGCCGACTGTGGTGCTGTTCGGTCCGGAAGACCCGAACATCTGGGCGCCGTGGCCCGTGCAGCAGGGCCGGTTTTCCGCGCCCGTGTACCCG
>CBFCXA010000072.1:0-9994 GCA_965601985.1 uncultured Chromatiales bacterium
AGCCCTTGCAGGAATCGCCGACCTTTTTGAACGCACCGGCGATGGCACCGCGGTTGCCTGAGCCGACGGCGGCCTGCAGCTCGGCGGTCGCCGACTGGTTGGCTTCCACGGCGGCGGCAAACTTGTCGGCCTGCTCCCAGACCGACGGCAGGGCTTCCGACCCGGCACCCGAGCCTTCCGGGAAGATCACATCGAGTTCTTTCGCCGCGTTGGCCAGCCCATCTGCATGCTCCTGCATGAAGCCGGTGTCGTCGATCTGTCCGAAGGCAACCATCGACAGCGCGGTGATGTGGCCTTTCATGGTTTCCATGACCGCGTGGCGATACTTGCCGTAGGGCGATTCGTGGTTGTCGGCCGACAGCGGCAGGCTGAACAGCATGGCGACGGCAGCCATCGAGACGAAGGCGATCAGGGACTTGCGCATGAGCTAACTCCGGCGAGGGATAAACGGCAGGCAAGAATAGCAGCCGATTCCGGAGCCGTGTATCTCAGTTGCTGTCCGGCACCTCGGTGTGGCACTTCCAGCGCCCGGGTTCGCAGCGTATGACCCGCGGTACGCCGGCCTCGCGCCGCTGCTTGGTCGACTCGCTAATCACCAGTCCGTCGGCCTCGCGCCGGATCGTAACGCGACTGCCGCGCGAGAAGTCGCCACAGGAGACATCCAGGCTGCAGGTCCACCAGCCGCCGATATTCAGCGCCTTGACAAGTACGCAGCCTTCGACCGCCCGCCGAACTGCGTCACGGCTCGGCCGGCTTCAGGGCGCCAGGCCGGCGGCCTGTTCCGGGTCTTCTCTCGCGGCTTCTTCCGGCAGCTCGCCGGCCAGCCACGCCCGGATGTCCTTGCCGATCTGCGTGCCCGCTTCCTGGTAGGCCATGTGGCCGACGCCGGGGTAAATGACGAGGCGCAGCGAGTCGACGCCGGTGAGCATTTCTTCGAGTTCATAAGCCTGCTCGACCCTGGCCTGCGGATTGGCCTCGCCCCAGAGCAGCAGTGTCGGCGCCTTGATATCGCCGGCAATGCCCTCGAGGTCGCCGGAATCGTACTGCGACAGGCGGTCGAGCTGCGCCGCGCGCTGGCCTTCGCGCAGCCACATGTCGTGCCAGCGGTCGATCATGCTCTCCGGCACCTCGCTGGTCCGGCCCCAGGCGCTGCGCAACATGAACTCGGGCAGAGCGCGCGGCAGGATGATTTCGAGCACACGCGCAGAATCCGGTACGCCGCGGCGCGCCTGTTCGCGGCCTTCCAGTGCGCCGGGGCTGAGCAGCACCAGCTGCTCGATGCGTTCCGGATGCCTGGACGAGTAATGCAGCGATACGGTACCGCCCAGCGAGGTGCCGCCGATGCTGAAGCGCTCCAGGCCCAGTGCATCGACGAAGCGCTCGGTGATTTCGACCGTGCGCGCCAGGCTGTAGTCGCCGCTGGGGTCCGGCCCGGTCAGCCCGTGGCTGGGCATGTCGAAGCGGATGACGCGGTGAGAGTCGACGAGTTCCGCGACCACCGGGTCCCAGTCGATCAGGTTGGAAAAATTCGCATGGATCAGCACCAGAGGCGGGCCGTCACCCTGATCGCGATAGTGGATGCGAAGGCCGTCCACATTCAGGAATCTGGAGCTTTCGTCGAGGTAGCGCGCTTCCAGTTCGGCGGCCGGAATGTCGCGATACATCCAGGCGGCAGTGCCGAATCCGGCTGCCGCCACCAACAGCAGTACAAGCAGACTCGTAGCCAGAATTTTTAGTAGTTTCATTCTGTTACGTCATGGCCAACTGGTGGTCACCGCAACTGCTCGCGTGCCGCAGCCGCGCATCCGATACAAGGCGGGTCCCGAAATATAGACTAATCAATTGAGCCGGGGATTATGGGAACACTCAAGAACCTGCTGTCACGCCTGCGCCGTGGACCTATCCTGGTTCTCGCCGGCGCCGTCATGCTGTTCGTGGTGCTGGTGAGTTCCCGCCCGCAGCGCCCGCCGCTGGAGCTCCCGGAGAAGGCCTGGAGCGTGTCCGTGGTGCCGGCGCGCGCGACCGAAATCCAGCCGAATCTCGAACTCTACGCCAAGGTCGAGTCGCCACAGGACGCCAACCTGAGTGCCGCGGTCGAGGCCGACGTACTCGAAGTGCTAGTCCAGGACGGCGACACGGTGGCCGCCGGCGACGTGCTGATGATGCTGGACGACCAGGATTCGCAGCTCGACCTGTTGCAGCGCGAAGCCGATGTGCAGGAGATTCGCGCGGACATCAATCTCGAACGACAGCGTCTGCTGCGTAACGATCAGGCGCTCGGTCAGGAGCAGGACCTGTTGGCGCTGACTGAAAGCAACAGCGAGCGGGTGCGCTCGCTCTACGACGACAAGTTGCTGTCGCAGTCAGACGTCGACGACTCGACCGAGGAACTCAAGCGCCAGCAGCTTGCCGTGACGTCCCGCCAGCTGCTGATCGAGGAAAGCCAGATCCGCGTCAAGAAGCTGCAGGCGCAGCTGACCCGCGCGAAGGCGCTGCGCGACCGCGCCAAGCTGACGGCTGACCGCACCCGGATCACCGCGCCGTTCGATGGTGCGATTTCCAACGTGCAGGTCTCGGTCGGCGACCGCGTGCGTATCGGCGACGAATTGCTGCGTATCCACAACCCGCAGGCGATCGAGCTGCGCAGCCAGGTACCGACGCGCTTCGCCGCGCGGGTTCGTGATGCGCTGGCCCAGGGTGCCGATATGAAAGCGACGGTGGATGTCGCCGGCAGCGAGTACGGCGCGCGGCTGCAGCGCCTGTCGTCGCAGACGCGGCAGGGTTCCGGCAGTGTTGACGCTTATCTGAGCTTCGACAGTCTGCCGCCCGAAACTCAGCTGGGCGCAACGCTGCGCGTACTGCTGTCGCTGCCGGCCGAGCCGGGCGCGATCGCCGTTCCGGCCGAGGCTGTGTACGGCCGCGGCCGAATCTACATTGCCGATGGCGACCGCATGCTGGGGCTCGACGTAGAGCGGCTCGGTGAACGCCGGCTGCCGGACGGCAGCAGCGAAGTAATCATCCGCAGCCCGGAACTTGAACGCGACGATCAGATTATCGCAACCAAGGTGTCTACCGCCGCAGATGGGCTGCTGGTCGCAATCCGTGACCCGGCCATCGGTAACGCCGAAGGTCCGGTGCTCGCGGTCGGCGTCGACCAGCCCGAACCCGAGGCCAAGTAAGTAATGCGCCCGCAGATCATCTCGACTTTCGTGCGTCACCCGGTGGCGCCGAACCTGGCCATGTTTGTCATGATCCTGGCCGGCATCTGGGCGCTCGGCCAGCTCACGCGACAGATCCTGCCAGCCTTCGAACTCAGCGTGGTCAACGTCCAGGTGCTGTGGTCGGGGGCGTCGGCCGAAGACGTTCAGGCCGCGATTACCCAGCCGCTCGAGGACCAGCTACGCAACCTGGACCGACTGGAAAAGATCCGTTCAACCTCGCGTGAGGGCCAGAGCTCGATCACGCTGGAATACGACGATTCGGTCGATCTCGGCCGCGCGGTGGAGCAGGTGAAGGAGCGCGTCGCACAGGTGCGCAACCTGCCCGATACGGCCGAGACGCCGGTCGTCACCCTGGTGGCTCGTAACGAGCTCGTTGCCCGGCTGGTTGTTGCCGGCCCCGAACTCAGCGCACTGCGGCCTTTGGTGCGGGACTTCGAGCGTGATCTGCGCGGGCTGGGGCTGGCGCGAATCGACGTGGAGGGCCTGCCGGCGCAGGAGATTGCCATACAGGTCGATGGTGCGCGCTTGAGTGAACTCCAGCTTTCGCTGCAGGAGATCGGTCAGCGGGTACGCGACGCCAGTAGCGACGTGCCGGCCGGCGCGGTCGGTCGCGCGGATTCGGCCCGGCAGCTGCGCAGCATGGACCAGGCGCGCAGCGTCAGTGACTTCAGAAACCTCCCGGTCGCTGCGGACGAGGATGGGCGGCTGCTGGCCCTGGGAGACATTGCCGATATCAGTCAGCGGGCCCGCGCTGATGAGCCGCTGCTGTTCGTGAATGGGCTGCCGGCGGTCGAAATTGCCGTGCAGCGCGCGGAATCGCAGGACGCGATCGACGTGGCCGAAGTGCTGCTGAGCTGGATCGAACGCACCGAGCCGTCTCTGCCTTCCAACGTCGCGCTGTTTGCCTACGACGAGCCCTGGCGGCTGGTAGACGAGCGCATCGACCTGATGGTCGAAAACGCGCTCGGTGGCCTGGTGCTGGTGGTGATCGCGCTGTTCGTGTTCCTGAACGGGCGCGTTGCATTCTGGGTTGCGGTTGGCATTCCGGTCGCGGTGATGGCCGGTTTGATGGCCTTGTACCTGTTTGGCGGCAGCCTGAACATGATCAGCCTGTTCGCGATGGTCATGGCTCTCGGCATCGTGGTGGACGACGCGATCGTTGTCGGCGAGGACGCCGTGACTCGTTACCAGGGCGGCGCGTCGCCGCTGCAGGCGGCTGAACAGTCCGCCTATCGCATGCTCGCACCGGTGACTGCCGCATCGCTGACCACCGTCGCTGCGTTCGTGCCGCTGATGACCATCGGCGGACCGGGCGGCAATATCCTGTTCGCGATCCCGCTGATCATGATCTGCGTGGTGCTGGCCTCGCTGATAGAGTGCTTCCTGGTGCTGCCGGGACATCTGCGCCATTCGCTGGAAGCGCAGTCGCGCAAGGCGCCGTCGCGCCTGCGCCTGCGTTTCGATACCGCATTCGAGAACTTCCGCTGCGGCAAGTTTCGTGACTGGGTGGCAACCGCGGTGCGCGAGCGCAGTACGACGATCGCGTTAGCCATCGCCAGCCTGATCCTGACCATTGGTCTGATCGCCGGTGGTCGGCTCGAGTTCACGCTGTTCCCGCAGCCGGACAACACCAAGCTGCAAACGATTATTCGCTTCGCCGCCGGCACGCCGGGCGACCGGGTCGAGGCCTTCGTCAATCAGGCGCGCGACGCGCTGCGTGCGGTTGAGCAGCAGTCCGGGCAGAAGCTGGTCGAACTGGAAGTCACCAAACTGGGACTCGATCCGCGCGGCACCAAGGCAAGTAACGTCGCTACCATGGTCGTGCAGCTGGTGCCGGATACCGCGCGCGATCTCAGCAACGCCGACCTGATTCGCCAGTGGCGCAGGCTGGTGCCCCCGGCGCCCGGGCTGGAGAGCTTTTTCATTCTCAATACGAGTGGCGGTCCGCACGGCAACGACATCGAGCTCGACCTGGCCGGCTCCGACCCCATAGCGCTGAAGGCGGCGGCTACCGACATCATCCAGGCACTGAACGGCATACCCGGCGTCAGCGGGGTACGCGACGATATGGCCTGGGGCAAGGAGCAGCTGATCTTCGAGCTGTCGCCGACCGGTGAAGCGGTCGGCCTGACCGGCGAGTCGCTGGGCGGACAGCTGCGCGCCGCTTTTGCTGGCGACCTGGTGCAGATTTTCCAGAGCGAAGGCGAGGAAATCGAGGTGCGCGTGCTGGTCAGCGACGCGGAGCGTGACTCGATCAGTGCGCTGGAGACCCTGCCCATCGTATTGCCCTCCGGCGAGACCGCGTCCTTGAGCGACGTGGCCACGCTGAGCTACCAGCGCGGTTTCGAGTCGCTCAAGCGTGCCGGTGGCGACCTGGCCGTGCAGATCACGGGCGACGTAGACGAGAAGCTGAACAACAACAATACGGTGCGCGCGATCCTCAACGCCGAAGTGCTGCCGGAAGTAACCCGGCGCCCGGGCGTGTCTTATGCACGCTTCGGCGGCGACGCAGAAAGCCAGGGCGAGACGCTTGGCGACGTGGGTACCGCGCTGCCACTGGCGCTGCTGATGATCTACATCATCCTGGCCTGGGTGTTCGAGTCCTACCTGTGGCCGCTGGCGGTGTTGTCCGTGATCCCGTTCGGCCTGGTCGGTGCGATGTTTGGCCACTGGATGCTGAGTGTCGATGTGACCCTGATGTCGATCTTCGGCCTGTTCGGTTTGATCGGCATCGTGATCAACGATTCCATCATCCTGGTCAGTGTGTTCCGCGAACTGGTCGCGCAGGGGATGGACGAGAAAGACGCGGCGTCTGAGGCTGCGGTCAAGCGCATGCGTGCGGTCATGCTGACCACGATCACTACGGTGTTCGGCCTGCTGCCGGTGCTGTTCGAGAGCGACCTGCAGGCGCAGTTCCTGCGTCCGCTGGTGGTATCGCTGGCCTTCGGCCTGATGTTCTCGACCTTCATCGTTTTGTTCCTGCTGCCGGCTATCCTCGCCAGCCTGCACGCCCAGCGCGGCCGCCTGCGGGGCCTGCAGCGCATCTTCATCAACCCGCCGGTCAGCGCCGACGGCTGAGTCGCGCGCTGGGATATGCTGATCGGCTCGCAGGGAGGTCAGCATGAGCGACACGCAGAGCGAACAGCCACTGGAAAAGCCGACGGCCTGGATGGAGGGCATGGTGCCGACGCTCAACCAGCGCGGCTTCATGGCCGAGACGCTGGACCGCTTCTCCATGGCTTTCGTCGAGTACGCCGCTATCTGTGGCCACGAAGCGCTGGATATCGGCTGCGCCTACGGCGTCGCAACCCGCGAAGTGCTGGTGCGTGGCGGTCGCGTGCTGGCCTGCGACATGGAGGCCGGGCACCTCGAGATTCTCGAGCGCGAAATGCCGGATGAATATCATGACCGGCTGCGCACGCAGACCGGCCTGCTGCCGGACGTGGATTTCGACGAGCAGGCCTTCGGCGCGATCCTCGCGTCTCGTGTCGTGCACTTTCTCGACGGTGACGAACTCCGCCTGGCTTTGGCCAAGATGTTCGGCTGGCTGAAGCCGGGCGGGCGCGCGTTCATCATCGCCGACACGCCGTATACCGGTTTCTGGGCATCGATCGCCGATGACTACGAACGGCGCAAGGCCGCCGGCGAACCATGGCCGGGGTTCATCGACGACGTTGCGCCGCTATTGAACAAGACCGCAGACGAACTGCCGCAGGACATGTTCCGCTTCCTGAACCCACTGGACCCGGACATCCTGTCCCGGGAGGCCATGCGCGCCGGTTTCACGGTCGAGGAGGCTGCTTTCACCGGCAGCGGCGGCAACCCGGACGGCAACCAGCACGCCGGCCTGATTGCGCTGCGCCCATGACGGCGCCGGTTCGCGACACTTGTTGACACCGCGTCGATAAAACCGCAGGCTTAGCGACGAGCTGTCGCTAAAGGACTGCCATGTTTATTGCCCTGCGGGACCTGGCCTTCGCCAAGGGCCGCTTCGCGCTGATGGCCCTGGTCATCTCGCTGATCGCGTTGCTGATGACCTCCCTGAGCGGCATCGCCGGCGGCCTGATCAAGAACAACATCTCCGGCCTGATGGAGCTGGACGTCACCCACATCTCCTTCGAGTGGGACGACAAGCCGACCTACCGCAACACCATGATCGAGCGTGCGCAGTGGGAAGACTGGGCGGCACAGCCGGAGGTGAAGAAGCTCGAGCCGATGGGTCACACCATCTTCACCGCGCGGACCCAGAACGACGATCCGCTGGAACTGGTGCTCTGGGGGCTGGCGCCCGGTTCACTGATCGAACCCACCGTGACCGAAGGTGAGCAGCTCGGTGGCCGCGAGGATGGCGTGATCGTGTCGCGTCTGCTGGTCGATCGCGACGGCGTGCGCATCGGCGATCGCATCACGCTGGACCGGGTGCTGACCGAACTCGAAGTGGTCGGCATCACCGAGGAACGCAACATCGGCCACATCGCGATCGTCTACGCGCCGCTGCGCAAGTGGCAGGAAGCGACCTACGGACCGCCGGGTGGCGCGCCGCCGGGTGAAAAACTGCCAGACATTATTTTCGATTTCGTCAGCATCCTCGCGATGCAGCTGGAGGAGGGCACCCCGCCCGAGCGTATCGCCGAGCTGGACGACGAGATCGGTACCAGTACGCTCGATCGCAGCCGCTTCTACGCCGCTTCGACCGGATATATAGAAGAGGTGCGTACGGTGCAGATCATCCAGGTGTTCCTGTTTCTGATTTCCGCCGTGGTCATCGGTGCGTTCTTCAGCATCTGGACCATTCAGCGCACCCGCGAGATCGGGCTGGTGAAGGCGCTGGGCGCGTCCAACCCGTACCTGCTGCGCGACGCGCTGGGCCAGGCGCTGATCGTGATGCTGCTGGGTATTGCGATCGGGCTGGGCATTGGTCTGCTGCTCGGCAATTACCTGGTCAACAACACCGCGTTGCCCTACCTGCTGTCGCTGGATGAGCTGGGCCAGGCGCTGCTGGTGCTGCTGGTCTTCGGGCTTGCGGGCGCGGCACTGTCGGTCCGGCGCATCAGCCAGGTCGACCCGATCATCGCGCTGGGGCAGGAACAATGACGCTGCGTGCAGAAAACGTATCGCTGGTTCTGGGCAGCGGCGAGACCGCGGTGCGCGCGCTGGACGAAGTAAGCGTCGCAGTCGGCGCGGGCGAGTTAAGCGTCGTGCTCGGCCCGTCCGGTGCCGGCAAGTCGAGCCTGCTGGCCGTGTGTGGCGGGCTGCGTACGCCGACCAGCGGGCGGATCTGGGTCGGCGACGATGAGATCACCGCGATGAAGGCCTCACGCCTGGCCGAGCTGCGGCGCCGGCGCATCGGGTTCGTGTTCCAGCAGTCCAACCTGCTGCCGTCGCTGACCGCGCTCGACCAGTTGCTGCTGCTGGTGCACCTGTCGGGCCGTAAACCGTCGGCGGAAGATCGCCGGCGCGCCGAGTCGCTGCTGGAGGAAGTCGGTATGCAGGAAAAATGCCACCGTCGCGCGGGCCAGCTGTCCAGCGGCGAGCGCCAGCGCGTCGGCATCGCGCGCGCGTTCATGACCGAACCGGAAGTGCTGCTGGTCGACGAGCCGACCTCGATGCTCGACCGGCAGCGCGGCCGGCAGATCGTCGAGCTGCTCCAGCGCGCCTGCCACGAGCACCAGGTCGCGACCATGATGGTCACGCACGATCGCGGTGTGCTCGAGTTCGCCGACCGCGTGGTCGAGATCAGCGATGGCCGGCTTGCCGTTGCTGACTCTATTTCCACGAGGACTGCCGATGCCACGCATTGAAGCCGAAAGCATCCAGGCGCATGTCCAGCGCCAGAACGACCGGATTCTCGACGCCGCGTCCGAGCTGTTCCGTGAATCGGGCTATCGGGGCACGGACTTGAGCGATATCGCCGCGCAGGTCGGGCTGGCGCGCAATTCGCTGTATCGCTACTACGCCAGCAAGGATCACATCCTGATTGCCTGCCTCGAGCGCGAGATGTCGCCGCTGCTCGACGAGCTGCGCGCGCTGGAAGAACAGGCGCCGGACCCGCGTGAGAGGATCCGTCGCTGGATCGACCTGCAGCTCAGGATCGCCGAGACCAGCTGCCACGGCGCGATGCAGATGCTCGACGACGTAAGCCGCAGCTCCCCCGAACTGGGCGGTCAGATCGCCGCGCTGCACGAGCCGGCCTCGGCCGTGCTGCGCACTGCGGTGGACCAGCTGCTCGCCGGCAGCGGCCGCGACGCGGAACTCGCCAGCAGCATGATAGCCAGCATGCTGCGGTCGGCGGCGGCGCACGCGATGCAGCACGGACGCCATGCCGAGGTGAAAGAACAACTGGAAGCCGCGGTCGCGCGCGTGCTGTCCTGAGAGAGGAGAACCGGGATGAATAATTTTCGTCTGATTTCATGTTTGCTGGCCAGCCTGCTGATCCCGCTCGCCGCCGCGCAGGCACAGGATCATTCCGCGCACATGCACCACGAACACGGCGCCTCGGTGCCCGAGATGGACGCGGAGGGCAAGCGCCTGGCCAGCTACCAGGTCAAACACGACATGGACGCGGCGACGCTTGCAGCGCTGCGCGAAAAGATCGCGCTGTACCGGGGCATGACCGACATGGAACTGAACATGAACATGTCGGCGATGGGTCCGAACTACGAGTGGTACGCCAGCGACCCGGCGCTCGAGGGGTCGATCGGCGTGCTGATCCTGTCGCACGGCGTCGGCGAGAACAGCGACCGGATCATGAAAGAGGCACTGGCGCCGGTGTC
>CBFCXA010000073.1:0-9730 GCA_965601985.1 uncultured Chromatiales bacterium
GTCGAGGGTCACCATCAGCGAATCACGGAGACTGTCTATTTCTATCTGCGCATCAGCCAGGCCCGTTGCGCGGCCGTCCGCGTAGCCCTGCTCACGGGCCTGCCTGCGCAATGCCTCGAGTTCCGTCTCCGGCGTTGGCTGACCGGTTTTCGGAGTTGTTACTTGCGGCGCTTCCCAGGTCAACAAGTCGTCCCCGAGGCCCTCGCCGCTGATCAGTTCGGGTTTCTCAGGCGCAGTCATGGCCGTCAGCTTCTTTCATAGCCTTGGTTTCACAGACGAATTCCGCCTGTCCGGATAAGGCCTCAAGCAACTCGAAGACCACCTTCGGGCTGCTGAGTTGTGGATAACGATTCGTTTGCTCGGGCACGAGGTCCTCCTATTGGCAATGGATCAGCAAGATGCGTGCCAGACGGGCCGAACGCGGCAAGCTACTGATTTATCAGTGGATCATCTGCCGGCTTGCGGATATCTGCGGCGGATCTGCGCCGGTACACCGTCTGCTGACGTTATTTTGACGGGCGTCAACAGGCCGTTGTCGGCGCGCGCCGGTATGGCGTGATAGAGCCATGTTGCTAAAGTTTTCACCGGCGCTGCCGATGCTGTGAAGGGAGGTTGCAGCTTCCGTGCAGAGCATCGAAACAAATGGGGAAAAAAATAGTTGCTTACGGGCGACCCGAGGCCGATGTGCGCAATGCCCGCAAGCGACAGGCAAGCAAACAATCGAGCGCCGAGGCAAGCGAGCCACGGAATCTGCCCCTGCCTGCGCCGGCTGCGGTCGACCTGCCCGATCTCGCCAAGCTGCGGCGTATCGCAGGGCGGCTCCGGCAGACGTTCGACATCGACGCCGAGCGGGTCGCGGAAGTCCGCGCGCGAATCGAGGCCGGCGAATATCAGATCGATGCCCGCCGGGTCGCCGACAAGCTCGCCCGCCTGGAGCGGGACCTGAGCTGATATGAACGGAATCGCAGGTCCGCCGGATGTTCTCGCCATGGACCGACTGCTGGATCGGCAGCTCGACGCCCTTGGCCGGGTAATCGATCTGCTCCATGACGAGCTGCAGGCGCTGGTGGAGCACGATGCCGTCGGCCTGGAACGCACGACCGCGGACAAGGCCAGGGCGCTGGCGCGGGCGGACGAATTCGAGCGCCGCCGCCGGGAGCTCGCGCCGACATTGACCGACATGGAGCGCTTCGCGGAGGACCCCGACATCGGCAGACGCTGGGAGCGACTTCTCGACTTGACGCGCCAATGCCGTGAGCGCAACGAGGCCAACGGGCGACTGATTCGCCGCCGGCAGGCGCGGTTGGAGCCGGCATCGGGCGATCGGCTCAGCCTTGTCGCTCGCCGGCGCCACGAGTAACCGTTGATAGGGTATCGGTGAAATCCCGATTGTGCGAATTGCAGCCGGTGAATAAAATCCGGCAGGCGCGGGCTACGGGTGCCCGCGCGTCAAGTCAGCGACCGGTGCGGGTTCCGATGGGATCAAGGGAATCCGGTTCGCTGGCGCCGGAGTGATTTGTGCGCGATTTCGAAGCGATTCACGGCATCGTGATTGCGGTCGGCCTGGGCCTTGTGCTCTGGGCCGCGATTGCAATCGGGCTGCTCGTCTGAATTACAGGCTGCGGAACTCCCTGGGCGAGTAGCCGGTCCAGCGCCGGAACGCCCGGGAGAAATTGCTCTGGTCTGAAAAACCGAGCAGGTAGGCCACTTCGGCCAGCGATAATTGACTTTCCCTGATGTAATCCTCGGCGAGCCGCTGCCGCGTCTCGTCGCGCAGCTTCTGAAAACTCATGCCCTCGGCCTGCAGCTGGCGCTGCAGCGTGCTCAGGCTGCGATTGAGTCGATTCGCGACCGCCTGTTGCGAGGCATCGCCGGACGGCAGCATGTCGACCAGCAGTTCGCGCACGGCGGTCGCCACGCGTTGCGGCTCCAGCGCGGCCAGGTAGCGCTCGGCGACCTGGTCGTTGGCATGCGCGAGTTCCGCGTTCTCCCCGGGCAGGGGCAGTACCAGGTCTGCCCGATCAAGAACCAGGCCGTCGTGATCGGCGTCAAAGACCACGGGAGCGCCGAAGGCTTCGACGAATTCGCCGGCGCGGCCGTGATCCGGGTGACGAAAGCTGACCTGCTGGGCGCGAAAGTCGTTGCCGCTGGCTACCCGGCAGAGCTTGAGCACCGCCAGCGTGAAGGCGTCGATGGTTGCGGCGGCGGAGTGCACGGCGGCCGCGTCATCGGAATAGACGAAACGCAGCTGCTCGGGCCCCAGCGGCTCGAGCCGCAGCGCGACCGGGCTGGTCGATAGCAGGCGGTAATATCTCTGCAGCCGTTGCAGCGCTTCTTCGAGGTTGCGGCTGGCCAGCCATGAATAGCCGATCGCATGGAACGTGGTGATGCGCACGCGCGCGCCGACCGCGAGGCCGAAGCAGGGGTCACTGCTCGCAGCGACCGCGGCGTGCCACAGCTGGACCAGGCGCGCGGCCGGGTAGCGGGCGCCGGCGACATGCAGGCGCCGGGCGTCCAGGCCTACGGATGCGAACAGCGGGCCCGGCTCTATCCCGTACTGCTCGCGGAGGGTCTCCGCGACCAGCTGCGCGCCTGTCGTCAGGTTGCTGTGCTCGAGCATCATGGCCGTCTCCGTCGGCTGACCAGAAGGGAATTCTAGGTGACTCGCGGGGACCGGTGAATGCGGCGCTGCGACCTTACAATCTGCCGATGCCGCCCCCTGCCAGCGAAGAGCCCGGACTGGACGCGATCGCGACTGCCGACCGGGTCGCGCGGGCCGCCGTGCTCTGGCTGCGACGAGAAGTCATGCACGGCTGCGCGTCGGCACCCGGGACGCGGGCGCATCGCGAACTTGCGGCCGGCCTGGTGGCCCGTCTCGGCGAGCGGCTCGGCCTGGATCGCTCGCAGACCCTGCTTGCCGGCTACGCGGTCGCGCTGCTCCAGGCCGAAACCGATATGGCCATGGATCTGCCCCTGCGCATCAACGCCGGTCCGGGCACCGCCGACTATGCCCGCGGTGTCGCGGCGGCGGAATCGCTTTTCCTCATGCTAACGGGCGCCGAGCGGGCCGTCGATCACGCGCCCGGCAGCGCCTGATACCGTGCCCGTTGTCGCGACTGGCGCCAGGTAGGGATTTTCCGTGCTTGCCCTGCCGGGCCGAAAACGGCTAAATGATGCTGCCCGAGCACAATGTATAAGGAGCAGGGTCGCATGGCGGAACCCAAGGCTATTGTTTTTCCGACGGATTTTTCCGAACTCTCACTTTCCGCGCTGCCGCTTGCCAAGCGCATGGCGGCCGCTATGGACGCGCAGCTGCACTGCGTCTACACGGTCGAGGAACCGCATATATATGCGACGCTCGACATGGGGCCGGTGCCCATCCCGACCGCGGAAGAATTGTCCACCAGTGCCGAGGCCAGGCTGCAGCAGTTTGCCTCCGACAATCTGCAGGGTGCCGCGCACAGGCCTGTGACCAAGGTTCTCGTTGGCCGCCCGTCAGAGGAAATCGTCCGCTATGCCAGCGATGTCGATGCCGAAATGATCGTGATGACCACGCACGGTTACGCCGGCGTCAAGCACGTCGTGCTCGGCAGTACCACCGAGGCGGTGCTGCGCCACGCGACCTGCCCGGTCCTCTCGGTACGCGCCAGCTGACCGCAGGGGTCGGGAAGGGGAAAGCCATGGAAGTCGTCGTATCTGTCGTCGCTGTCGTGATCGCGCTGGGCTGTTTCATCGCGATCTTCCGCAGTGACTGGGGCAAGAAGAAGCAGGACAAGGACGGCGGCGACAGCTGAGCGACGTCGCCCGCGATCACTTCGATAATTGTCCGAACGCGTCCAGCGCACGCTGGCGTGCCATTCCGTGTTCGACCAGCGGTAGCGGGTAGCCCGCGCCGATTCCGGCGGACTCGCGAAGTTCCGGCGGTGCCTCCCAGGGCCGATGCACCACGGCATCCGGCAGCTCGGCCAGTTCCGGAATCCAGTGGCGTACGTAATGACCTTGGGGGTCGAAGCGTTCGCCCTGGCGGATCGGATTGAAGATGCGAAAGAACGGTGCGGCATCCGCACCGCAGCCGGCGACCCATTGCCAGCCGGCCGTGTTGCTGGCCGGGTCGGCATCGACCAGCGTATCCCAGAACCAGCGCTCGCCCGCCTGCCAGGGCAGCAGCAGGTGCTTGACCAGGAACGACGCGGCGACCATGCGCACGCGGTTGTGCATCCAGCCGGTGTGCCAGAGCTCGCGCATGCCGGCATCGACGATCGGATAGCCGGTGCGGCCCTGCTGCCAGGCGGCCAGCGCCACTGCATCGTCGCGCCACGGAAAGTGCTCGAATTCCGGGCGCAACGGCCTTTCCGGCATGCCAGGCCAGTGAAACAACAGGTGATAGGAAAACTCCCGCCAGCCGATTTCGCGCAGATAAGCGTCTTTGCCGATGCCATCGACCTGCGCATCGATGGCATGCCAGACCTGGCGCGGGCTGATTTCGCCGAAGCGCAGGTGCGGCGAAAGCCGCGACGTTCCGGTGAGGTCAGGACGATCGCGGTCTGCCGCGTAGTTGTTCAGGGCTTCGTCGATGAATACCTCGACCCGGTGGGCGGCGCCCTGCGCGCCGGGCATCCAGGCCGAGGCAATGCCGCCGGACCAGTCCGGCTTCGACGGCAACAGTTGCCAGGACGACAGGCTCTCGGATGCCGGCGCCGGGCCCTCGGGCGACGAAAGCCGCTCAGGTGCGGGCAGAGGCGCACGCGGCGCTGCGGCGGCCACGCAGGTTTTCCAGAATGGCGTAAAGACGCGATACGGTTTGCCGCTGCCGGATGCGATCTGCTCCGGCTCGAACAGCAGCGAGCCGGCCCGCCGACGTAATTCGACGCGCTCGCCGAGGCGCTGCTTGAGAGCCTGTTCCTGTGCCACGGCGCCGGGCTCGTAGGCGCGCGAGAAAAACACCCCGGTTGCGCCGGTGGCATCGATCAACTCGGACAGCACCTCGACCGCATCGCCGCGACGGAGCACCAGGCGAATGCCATGCGCGTCGAGGTCGCGCTGCAGTCTTTCCAGGCTGTGATGCAGCCACCAGCGGCTGGCCGCGCCCGGGCTGCGAGGTCCGGTCTCGTCGAGCACGTAAAGCGCGATCAGCGGGCGTCCGGTGTCAGCCGCTGCATGCAGGGCCGGGTTGTCGCCGAGCCTGAGGTCGGCCCGGAACCACATGATGATCGGCGCGGTGTCTGTCATGGGCTAGGCTTCGACTGTCGCCGGACGGCGGATGAGCGGGCCGCCCATGCGTCACCCGCCTTGGCGCGCGCGCGCCTGCGCGGTAGTGTCTGGTTTCCAACCGACCGTCCCGCCGTCACGGCAGGGACCCGAAGAGGGAGACTGGACGTCATGGTGACCTACGTGGCAACGCTGTTTGCCAAACACGGCTCCGAAAACGAGGTGACCGAGTTTTACCAGCAGATGCAAGCTTTGCTCGAGAAGGCGCCGGGGTTTCGTCACCGTACCATGCTGCGTGCGCAGCCCGGCAGGCTTTTCGAGGTCGTCAAGCCGATGCTCAGCGCCGAGGATCTCGCCAGCAACCGCGAGCCACCGCATCCCGAGGGGGTGCATTTCGTGATGATCGAGGAGTGGGATACAGCGGAAGACCGCGTGCGCTTCTCGCGCAGCCAGGACAAATCCCGGGCCGCGAAACTCTACCCGCACCTGCTTGCGCATCACACACACGAATTCTACGAAGACGTCACGCCAAAGGAGTAGGCTGTGTTTGCCAGATTTTGTTTGCGGCCAGGCGCCGCTGTCGCCATCTTTTTGATCTCTGCCGGAGTCGGCGCGGATGCCCACCTCGACGCAACGGCCGCGGAGGAGGGCGCGATCACCACGGAGTCGGGTCTCGTTTACCTGGAACTGGTCGCGGGTGACGGAGATTCGCCGAATCTCGCCAGCGTGGTGCGCGCGCATTACCACGGTACGCTGGCCGACGGCACCGTATTCGACAGTTCAGTTCAGCGTGGCGAGCCGCTGGTCCTGCCGCTCAATCGCGTGATCAAGTGCTGGCAGGAAGGCATTCCGATGATGAAGGTCGGCGGCAAGGCCAGGCTCACCTGTCCGCCAGACATCGCCTATGGCAGCCGCGCGGCTGGTTCGATTCCGCCAAACTCGACCCTGACCTTCGAGGTTGAGCTACTGGATATAGTGCGCTAGCCAGACCGCAGGGTTCGCACGATGCTGTTCGAGACCACCAGCCTCGCCAGTATGGTCAACCTGCTGATCGAGGCGGTCGAGAAGCACTACGGTTTTGACCCGCGGCCGATCCTGGCCGGACACGGGGTAGACCTGTCGCGCATCGGCATACCCGGCGCGCGTCTGTCCGATGCCGGGCTGGACGCATCACTGGCCGAGATCGTCGAGCGGACCAAAGACCCGAGTATGGGCCTGGTGGTTGGTCAGTACGTTCGGCCGACCAGTATCCATGCGCTCGGCTATGCCTGGCTGGCCAGCGACACGCTGCGCGACGCCTTCGAGCGACTGGCACGTTTCGATCGCACCGTATCGACCAGTGACCATATCGAGCTGCGCGACGCGGGGGAGATCTGCGAGTTGGTCATCGCCAGTCGCGTGCCCGGCTATATGCAGCCCCCGCTGGCGATGGATGCGTACTTCACCGGCGTGCTCCGTCTGTGCCGAGTGGTGAAGGACAGTCACTTCGCGCCGCTGCGTGTGCAGCTGATACACCCCAGCTTCGGTCGCGAGTCAGACTACGTCGAGGCTTTCGGTGCGCCGGTGATGTTCGACGCCGATGTCGACATGATGGTGTTCGAAGCCGCCGCGATCGACGAACCTCTGCCTGGCGCCAACCCCGAGCTCGCGGCGATGAGTGACAAGGTCGCGGAGGCCTACCTCGAGTCGCTTGATCCGGAGCTGGTCGCATCCCGCGTGCGCGACCTGCTGGTCTCGATGCTGCCGTCCGGGCACGCGACCCAGGACGTGGTTGCCGGCAAGCTGGCGCGCAGCACCAGTGCGCTGCAGCGTCAGTTGCGCACCGAAGGCACGTCATTCCAGAAGCTGCGCGACGAGACGCGCCGGGAGCTGGCCATGGGCTACCTGCAGGAAGGTCGGCTCAGTCTGACGGAGATCGCCTTCCTGGTCGGCTTTACCGACCAGAGCAATTTCTCGCGCGCGTTCCGGCGCTGGACCGGCCTGTCGCCGGGTGAGTGGAAATCGAGTCGCCAGAAACAGCTCGCCTGACGCTACTTCTGCCTGTTGAGCAACGATCGGGCGTTGCGCCGCGCGTCGGCAGACTTTAACGTTGCCTTCTGGTCGTCGAATAAGCGATCGATTGTTGTTGTGTGCTGCTGACGGGGATTGTCATGTTTACACGCCTGCTGCCTGCCATAGTCGTAGTCCTGTTCTCGATGCCGGCTTCTGCGGCCAGCGAAAAAGCCTATGCTGATGCGCTGGCCGACTTCCGTGCTACCCCGGAGGTGGCAGAGATGATGGCGGAGTCGCACGCGTACGCGATATTCCCGACAGTCGGCAAAGGCGGCATCGGCATTGGCGGCGCTTTCGGCCAGGGCCGCGTTTATCGCGGCGGCCAACACATCGCCGATACCTCGGTGACCAAAGTCAGTTTCGGCCTGCAGCTCGGCGGACAGGCATTCTCCGAACTGATCCTGTTCCGTAACGCCGACGCACTGGAGGAGTTCTCCAGCGGCAAGTTCGCCTTCGGCGCCGAAGCTTCCGCGGTGGCGCTGACGGCGGGCGCCCAGGCCGGGGCGAATTCCATGGGCGCTTCAGCCTCGGCCAGCGATTCCAAACCAGGCGGCTCCGCTGCAGGCGAGTGGAACGGCAGCATGGCGGTCTTCGTGCTGGCCAAGGGCGGGCTGATGTACGAAGCAAGCGTCGGCGGTCAGGGTTTCACCTATACGCCGGTGGGCGAGAGCGCGCCCGCCGCGGCAGAGGAATAGCCGCGCAGGCACGGCCCTGAACCCCGGCGAACGCGGCCGTACCGGGACCGTTTTCTGACCTGATCGCACCAGACCACGGCGGCCGTGCCGTCCAGACTGTTAACACTTCCCGCAGTCTGGAGATCGGCAATGGAAAACCGCGATCAGCAGTCCCGTTGGGTTACATACACGGGCCGTCGCGTCGGCACCCTGCAGCTCAGCCAGGCCGACCGGCTTTCCCGGTCGCGCGCAGCCACCCGGCCGGCAGACAGCGACGGCGTCGAACAGCCTGCAGCCCGTGCTGACCAAGGCATGATCCCCGTCCCGCGGGGGCATTGAGTCGGCCGCTCACGCGTAGCATCCTCCGTTGTTAACGGACCTCTGTGGTCCGAGGGGGGATTTCCACATGCTTTCGAATTTCGTTTCTCAGCTGGGCATGAGCCGGCGCTCGGCCATCAAGGGCGCGCTGGCGCTCGGCGCGAGCGCGGCGGGCGGCCAGGTACTGGCCGGCGCGCACGTCACCGGCAAGGGCCTCGACTACGCCGATCCGGTCGACAACCTGTACGCCTTCGGCAAGATCTGGGCCTCGTACGACGAGCCCATCATCGGCGGTTTTCACGGGCTCATGTATGCGCGCATCGGCGATCAGCGCATGGTACCGGTGTTCGGCTACACCGGAACCGGCGTGCTGCTGGCGCGGATGGACGAGAACAAGGATCTGTGGGTCAAGTCGCGCGAGACCGGCTATTTTACCGATCTGGAGACCGGCGACATTCTGGAGACCTGGTACAACCCGTTTACCGAGAAGACCGTCGAGGTCTATCACTTCTATAACGATGTGCTGGTCGGGCAGATCGGCAAGGAGATCCCCAAGTTCTTTTTTGGCGAGGAGGGCGATTCGCCGACGCTGATGAACGAGGGCACCGTGTTCCCGGACGAGAACGGGCGTTATCCGTTCATTCTGCCGTTCCAGCGCTACGGCGACGACATGATGCTGTCCTGGGACTACACGCACGAGTACACCAACCCGGTGACCCGGGAAGGCTGGCCGCGGTCATCGACCGGGAGCCGGATCTCGCCGTCCGAGCATTTCACCTTCAACATCAACAAGCAGGAACTTGAGGACCGCAGTCTGCCGTCGGCGCGCTTTACCGCCGGATTCTCGCGCATTTCCCAGTTCTGGCCGTTCATGGAGATGGGCGGTACGCCGTATGCTGACGGTTCCCTGTTCGGCCGCATGTTCAGTCACAAGGGCCTGGGCGGTTACGACGACGTACCGCCAAAAGTGCTCGCCTACATTGAAAAGAATGCGCCGGACTTCCTCGAGCTGCCCGAAGGCTGGGTACCGAAAAACGACCGCGTCGAGACCTGGAAAGCCTACGCGCTGGACGTGCCGCCGGAGAATCCGGACTACGACTGGCAGCCGTCGGATTTCGCCGTGCCGACCGGGCGTGCCGCTCGTCGCGGCTAGCCGGGGTAGCAAGGCGTCCGGTTAGCGGATCAGCCTGTGGCGGGGTACTTAGATCTGACCCGAATCAGAAGCGCCAGCCGAACAGCGCCCGGGCGGACGGGAACTGGAGGTCTGCGCTGTTGCTGGCATCGATGAACAGGATGTGTGCGCCGGCAGTGGCAAAAAACTGCTCGTTGATGTCCCAGCGCAGGCCGACCCCGGTGCCGTAGGACAGGTTGCTGGAGTTATAGGTGCTCCAGAACTGCGAGCAGACGTAGCCAAACCACGGGTCCCACCAGCAGCCGGTCGTCGGCGGACCGTCGGCCACGTTTGAGTCAATGCTGGT
>CBFCXA010000074.1:0-9718 GCA_965601985.1 uncultured Chromatiales bacterium
CCTGTCCGCGGTAGTGTTTGACCACCTTGGATGCCAGTCCGGCACCGAGATAGTAATCGTCCCGCATGACCGAGCTGACCGCCTGGGTAATCTCTTCGAACGCCGAGTCCTTGGGCACGTAGCCGGCGGCGCCGGCATCGAGCATGCGCGACACCGTGGGCGGGTCGGAGTGCATGGAAAGACCAATGATCTTCAGGCCTGGCTGCTGTGCAGCAAGCCGGGCGGTAGCATCGATCCCGTTCAGGCCCGGCATCGACACATCCATGATGCATACGTCAGCTTCTGTTCGCCGTGCGAGGTCCAGCGCCTGGCGTCCGTCACTGGCTTCGCCCACGACCGTATATCCGGGCTGCTGCTCGAGCAATGCCCGCAGTCCGTCACGGATGATCTGGTGATCGTCGACTATCAGAATTCGCACGTTCATGCTTGGTCGGCTTGAGGCCGCTTCTTGTCTGGTAGTGTAACGCTTCGGCGACGCACTGAGGCGAAATGCGTTATCCATCAGATTATGACGGCTAGCCTGCCAATGGAATCGTCTGGTGCCGATGCCCGGACACCCGACGCGCGCACTGCGCGGCTGGCCGTCGACATGCTCGATGCGACTCTCGGCCGCGACGGCGACGAGTTGCTGCGCGGCGTCGCTCGGGCGCTTGCGAAAAGTCTCGGCATTGACTACGTGCTGGTCTGCGAGCGGGACCGGCCGACGGCGACGCAGGCAAGTACGCTCGTGGCCTGGATGCATGGCGAGCTGGTCAGCAACTTCACGCTGCTCCTGGCTGATTCTCCCTGCGGCGAGACGCTGGAGCGCGGCGAGTGCTACGCGCCGAGCGACGTCCGCAAGAAGTTTCCCAAACACGTACCCCTCGACGAACTCGAGGTCGAGGGTTACTTCGGCGTCGCCGTGCCCGGACGGGACGGGCAGGCCCTGGGGCACCTGGCACTGATGTGCCGCGCGCCGCTGGATTTCGACGCCTCGCTGCGAGCCTTCATTATTGCCCAGGCGCGTTTGATTGGTACCGAACTGCAGCGTCGCCAGGCGCAGCGTGCGGTACGCGAGCGCGAGCAGCTGTTTGGCGCGATTGCCGACGCGCTGCCGGTGTGTATTGCCTACGTTGACGCACTCGAGATCTATCGATTCGTGAACCAGACCTTCGCCGGCTGGCAGGACCGTTCCCGTGAAGAGATCATCGGTTCGCCGGTGCGGGAGGTGCTGACCAGCGATGCCTATGCGCGGGTCAAGCCGCGCATCGACCAGGCACTTGCCGGCCAGCCGCAGCGATTCGAATCGGCCGCTGTCTACCCGGATGGCCAGCGGCGCGAGGTCGAGATTCAATATTTGCCATATGTCGATGAGTCGCGCCGGCAATCAGGCTATTTCGCGCTGACGACCGACCTGACGGAACGCAGACAGGCGGAGCGCGAGCGGCGCGAACTCGATGCCTGTTTTCGGGCTGTCACGCTGGCCGCGTTCGAGGGTATTGCCGTGCTCGAAGACGGTCGTTTCGTAAACGTCAACGACAGTTATGCGCAGCGCCTGCGTTTTCGGCCCGAAGAATTGATCGGCAAGAGTTACGAAGGTCTGCTCAGCAAAGACTCGTTGCAACGTGTGCGCCGGGTGCTCGACAGCCGTTTCCAGGGCGTTTACGAAGTCGTGGCGCGCTCACGCAGTGGCAAAACATTTCCTGCCGAAATCTGCGGCGTGAACGTGGATGTCGGCGGTCGCAACCTGCGCGTCAGCGCGGCCCGCGACATCAGCGCACGAGTCGCGCGCGAGCAGGCTGTCGCCGAGGCGGCCGACCACGAGCAGACGCGGATCGGGCAGGATCTGCACGACAGCCTGGGCCAGGGCCTGGCTGGTCTGTCACTGGGTCTCGAGCGTTTGCGTCGCGACCTCAAGGACAAGCAGTCGCCGCTCGCCGAACAGGCGTCACAACTCGGTCAGGCGCTCAAGCGAGCGATTCAGGTCGTGCGCACGATTTCCCGCGGACTGGCGCCAATGCTCGGAGAGGGGGGAGACCTGGAAGTGGTGCTGGCCAGACTGGTCGAAGACACCGAAGATTTGCATGGTATCGAATGCGTCTCGCAGCTCGATGGAGCCCGGCAAGTTCAGGACGCGAATGACGCCACGCAGGTTTACCGGATTGCGCAGGAGGCGCTGGCCAATGCGGTTCGGCATGGCCGGGCGACGCAGGTCCGCGTCCAGGCCGATTGTTCCGGCGGGCTATTCCACCTGACGATCGACGACGACGGCAGCGGACTGCCCGCAGGGCCATCCCGCCCAGGTCTGGGCATGCGCAGCATGACGTCTCGCGCGCGTATTCTGGGCGGGAACCTGACCTTCGACAGCGGCGAACAAGGCGGTACCCGCGTCAGCCTGACTTTCCCCCTGCGTAGCTGAGATCCTGGTCAGAACATCCCCCAAGGCCAGGTCATTTCACTGTCTTTGGCCGAGTAGACCGAACCGGCGGTCGCGTCGTCATCCAGGCAGTTGACCACCAGCTGCGCGAGGTCGGCGCGGGTAATGACCCCCAGTGCATCAACGTCTTCGGTGAGCATGCCATGGCCGGTGGCGGGCGCGTCTTTCAGCGCACCCGGACGGATGATGGTGTGCTGCAGGCCGAGGCCCATCAGGTGATCCTCGGCCTGGGTCTTCAGTTCCATCACGTCGCCGAGAATCCACTTGACCGGGAACGGCGGTGTATCCGCGCTGTCACCGGCGCCCAGCGTCGAGATCATTATTACGCGATCGACGCCCGCAGCGGCCGCGGCGTCAAAGACGTTGCGGTTGCCAACGTAGTCCGGCGGGTTGTCGCAGCCGTAGCAGCCGAGCGTGCTGACCACCGCGGTGTAGTTGGCCGCGCTCATCGCCGCATCAACGCTCACCGGATCCATTGCATCGCCTTCGACGATGCGGACGTCGAGCGGGTCTAGCGCGCTGCGGTCCGAGGTCGGTCGAACGAAAGCGGTTACGACGTCGCCCCGCGCGCTGAGCAGTCGCGCGAGCTCCAGGCCGGTATTGCGGGTGGCGCCAACGATCAACACGCCGCCGTCGGGCCGCAGGACGCTGGCCAGCGATGAGCTGCGTCGCATCTTGACGTGTTCGTCCGACGCATTGCCCCACATGGTCCGGCCCTCGGCGTTAACGAAACGCCCGAGAAACCAGAATTCGTCGGGCGTAATCACTACTTCGTCTTCTGCTACCAGCTCTTCGCCGGTGCCTGGCGCCTGCATACGGCAGCTGTTCTCGCCGATCGGGCCGATCAGCCGGTTGTTGGCAGGGTCGGGCTGCAGGTAGAAATCGCAACCTGCATCCCATTTGAAGTCGGCTGCGGTCAGCGATTCGAGGCGTGACAGGTCGAACTGGGCATTGTGGAACTTCTCGGGCTCTCGAAAGTTCAGCTCGCGCATGCGAACGCTGCCGGTCTCATCGTCGACAAGAAACTGCAGCACGCCATTGCGCCAGATTCGATCAGGCTTGGTAGAACCGTCGACGGAGGCCTGCTGATAGACGAGGTAACCGTCCATGGCCGGGATGCTCGCGGGTGCGAACAGCTGGAACATTACCCGGTGTTTTAGTTCGTCCGGCACACCGGCGGCGACATCTGCAGACGCCTGTTCGGTGGTGTCGTAACCGCCGCTGACCCAGTCCTTGACCTGCTCGAGGCCGGCCTCGAGTTCGGCACGCGTCGCGGCCAGAGAATCGCTAACACCGGCGACGAGCAGGCAGGCGAGAAGTATTCGGTACAGCACCCCGGGCCCCCACGGACAAATGGAATGCATCAATTATACGTCTGGCCGGATCCGGCCCGGCCCTCGGGACGGCCGGATCGCATCGTTACAGGGGCAGCAGGGGCGCCTGCGTCATGGCCAGCGTGCCGGCAATCGCGGCTGCCAGACCGATAAGCGCCAGCAGGGATTCCAGAGTCGGCTCGACCACGTGCCGTTTACGTCTTTGTCTGTGCATTCCATCGCTCCTTTGTGCTTCTCGAGACAATGCGGGCTTCGGGCGCGGCGGATTCTGATAGCCTCGAGTGTCAGCTGATTGAAGCTTTTCGGTCTTTTCGATGTCGTTTTTCCGATATTTCGATTGCCGCGCCGACGCGCCGCGGCCTGTCGCGGGTACCTGATGGGCACCTGGTTCATCAGCCTGTCCGCGGCCCTGTTCGTGATCCTGATCGGTCTGTATATCCACTGGTCCGTGGTCCTGGCCGGCGCGCTACTGCCCTTCCTGCCCCTGCTGACCGAGTGGCTGCGCCTGCGACAGGCGCGGCGCGGCAGGGACGCCGGCCCGCCTGACCAGCCGCCTGGCTAGGCGCCCTGCCGATCCGGCCGGGTGGCGGCTGCTCCCGCATCCGCCGGTGCCGGATCGGGCGAATACTTTCCGCAGGCAAGGATTGAGGCTGAAAGGTGAGCACCAAGGGACGACAGCACCGGCGCGTTTTCCTGATGCTGGGCAACCAGCTGTTTCCGGTCGCACGACTGCGCAACTGGCAGGGCGCGCTGTTCTTCCTGGCCGAGGACTATGCGACCTGCCGCAACGTCCGGCACCACAAACACAAGCTGCTATTCACGCTTGCGGCCATGCGCGCGCATGCCGAATTGCTGCGCCGCGAAGGTTTTTCGGTGGACTATGTTCCCCTGTCCGAAGAAGCCAACCGCCTGACCTACGTCGAAAAGCTGCGGCGGCTGCTGAGCACCACCGGGTTCAGGGAGCTGGTGCACTTCGAAATCGAAGACCCGCTGATGGATCGCCGCATCGCACGATTCGCCGAGCGGCACGGTATTCAGCGAACCGTGGTGCCGACGCCGATGTTCCTGTGTAATCGCGACGATTTCACCGACTGGCTGGATGAGCAGCGGACACCGGCGCTGCCCGCTTTCTACCAGTGGCAGCGCACCCGTGAAGACATCCTGATGGAACCGGACGGCCGGCCGCGCGGTGGGCGCTGGAGCTTCGAGGACGGCGCGCGCAAGCCCTTGCCGCCGACGGTACCGGTCCCCGATCTGCCGACCGTACGCCAGGGTCGCCATGTCCGAGATCTGCAGCCGACGGTCGCGCAGCTGTTCGCTGAGCATCCGGGCAAGGTGGATGACTTCTGGCTGCCGACGACACGGGCCCAGGCGACCGACTGGCTGAAAGATTTCCTGGAGCAGCGCTTCAGTTGTTTCGGTGAATACGAGGCCGCTATCGCGCAGCGCAGCGATGCGCTGTTCCATAGCGCCCTGTCGCCGCTGCTGAATACCGGGCTGCTGACGCCACGCGAAGTCGTATCGCGGGCGCTGAGCTTTGCCGAAGACGAGCGCGTGGCGCTGAGCAGCGTCGAGCCTTTCTTGCGCCAGGTCATCGGCGCGCGCGAATTCACCCGCGGCATGTACCGGCACTTTGGCACGACCATGAGCCGCCGGAACTTCTGGGGCCATCAGCGCGGCCTGACCAGCGACTGGTACACCGGCAATACCGGCCTGGAACCGCTGGACCTGGTTATCCGGAAAGCCGAGCGCCTCGGCTGGGCGCATCACAACGAGCGCCTGATGGTGGCCGGCAACCTGATGCTGCTGTGCGAAATCGACCCGCGCCAGGCCTATCGCTGGTTCATGGAGATGTTCGTCGACTCGGCCCACTGGGTGATGAACCCAAATGTCTACGGACTGGCGCTGTTCGCGGATGGCGGCCTGTTCAGCAGCAAGCCCCACATTTGCGGCTCGAACTACCTGATGCGCCTCGGCGACTATGAGCGCGGTGACTGGATGGACACCCTCGACGGTCTGTTCCTGCGCTTCGTGTCCCGTAACAGCGGCTGGTTCACCCGCCAGCCGCGTCTTGCCGGACTGGTCGAGAACCTTGAGCGCATGCCGGCTGAACGACAGCGCCGGCTCGCTCGTCGGGCCGAGGAATTTCTGCGCGACAAGACGGTCCCGGCCAAGGAAGTCGCCTGAGTGGCAACGATTGCGGGACGGGTCGCGCTGGTCCAGGGCGCGAGCCGGGGCATCGGCCTGGCGCTGGTTCGTGAGCTGCGCCGCCGTGACCCGAATGGCCGGGTGTTTGCCACCTGCCGCGACCCGGCGTCGGCCGGGGCCCTGGCCGACGTCGCGCGCGACGACGCCCGCGTGCAGCTGGTGACGCTGGACGTGACGCAACCGTTAACCGTCACGGAAGCCGCCGCGCAAGTGTCCGCTCACATCGATCGCATCGACCTGGTCGTGAACTGCGCCGGCCTACTGCACGATGACGACGGACTGCAGCCCGAGCGGCGTCTGCGCGACGTGCATGCCGAGCAACTGGCGAAGATTTTAGCCGTCAACGCAAGCGGCGCGCTGATGGTTGCGCAGGGCTTCGAGTCGCTGTTGCGCAAGGGGCGGGGCCCGGTATTTGCAGCCCTGTCCGCGCGCGTCGGCAGCATCGCTGACAATCGCCTCGGCGGCTGGTACGGCTATCGTGCCTCCAAGGCGGCATTGAATATGTTCATGCGTAGCCTGTCGATTGAGTGGGCTCGCGGCAGCAGACCGATACGCGTCGTGTGTCTGCATCCGGGCACCGTCGACACCGACCTGTCCGCACCGTTTTCGCCCGGAACACGTTACGAGCTGTTCACCCCGGAGCGCGCCGCCGGCCAGTTGCTCGGCGTGATCGATGCCCTGGGTGCCGACGAGACCGGCGTGTTTCGCGCCTGGGACGGCAGCGCCATACCCTGGTAGCCGGGTCAGTCGGGAATCTCGATGCCTTCATGCGCAGCGACTTCGGACAGCGCATCTTCGAGTCGACGCCGGGACTGCGCTGTGGTCTCGAGCAGCATCCGATGCAGCGCCGCTTCGGCCGGATCGTCCTGGGCACAACCGGCACTGTAGCGCTCGAAGGCGAGCAGCGTCTGCACCAGCTGCACGAGGTGCGCCGGACATTCGCAGTCGATCGCCGTGCCCTGCGTCGCCAGGAAGGCAAGCTGTCGGGCCGTGAAGCGCCGCGCCGGCGTATCGCGGTCGTTTTTTTCAGGCGACACGGCAGGCGATGCGTGGCGATCGGCGTCCGCTGGTCCGGACAGCCGTGCCAGCTGATCCAGCATGGCCTGCAGATCCGCTGGGGCACGACTCAGGCTGTCGCAGGCGGCCCGCAGCAGTTCGATGTCCCGACGCCTGGCGAAACCGTAGATGATGCCGAGCGGCAGGTCGGGGAGCGAGCTGCGCAGTCGCCGGAGCAGGGCGAGCTTGCGCGCAGTCAGGTTGTCGACCTCGATCATGATTACCTGCGGCGCAGCGCGCTGGCACTGGGCCAGGAAGTCCTCTAGCGAGCTGGAGGTGGCCACCAGCCGGGTTTGCGCAGACAGGGCGCTCAACCGCACCGGCAGGGTGTCCCCCCAAGCCGCAATCCTCAGTCTGCGGCCGTCCGCTTGCCGCGCTTCCAGGCCAAGCTCGGAACAGCGCGTGCGGAGTTGTGCGTCGGACAGGCCGGCAATCCTGCCGATGCGTTCCCCGCAGTCGACCAGTCGTTTGAGCAGCCGCAGGCGCTCGAGATCGGCCGGGCTGTAGCGGCGACGCCCGGCGGGCGAGCGCGCAATGTCGATTGCCTTGTGGCGCTGCTCCCAGGCCCGGAGCGTGTGCACGCTGATCCCGGTCTGGCGGGCTGCCGTCTGAATGCCGAAGCCAGCTCCGCTCGAATCAGTCACCAGATTATGTCCACTCGTCAGGAAATTGGCGATAAGCCGAAAATT
Organism: uncultured Chromatiales bacterium; assembly: GCA_965601985.1. Taxonomy (GTDB): domain Bacteria; phylum Pseudomonadota; class Gammaproteobacteria; order Steroidobacterales; genus J054. The sequence continues at coordinate 7,704 of CBFCXA010000074.1, forward strand.
TTCGCGTTAACGCATCCGGTTGGGCAGTGCCGTCGAACCTTTAGCCAACGACAACTTGACGATACTTAGACATTTACTTTGGAGGTAAGACATGGACCGCAAAACGACCACTCTTCGGATAATCGCGTTCACGCTGCTGAGCATCGGCCTTTCGGGCAACGCCATGGCGGCAGAACAATTTGAACTGCTGGCCAGCGACGCCGAGGTCTACGGAACTCGCGCGATCGAGCGGGGCGAGTATGCCGAGGCCGCCGACAAGCTCGGCCTGGCACTCGAGCTGGCTGGTGATGCTCACATGATGCGTGCTCCAGTGCTCAACAACCTGTGTGTGGCCTACACCATGCAGCAAAAGCTCGACCAGGCTGCCGCCTATTGTGACGAGTATGTTGCCAACGGTCGCGAGCTGAGCATCGCCTACAACAACCGTGGCGTCGTATCTGCCGCCATCGGTGATTTCGCCAGTGCCGTCGCCAACTTCGAGGCCTCGCTGGACGAGAATCCTGCCGACGCGGTGGCTCGCAAGAACCTGCGCCTGGCCCAGCAGCGACTGGCTTCCGTCGGCGGCAATTCCGAGAAGCTCGCCGGCACGTCCGACGACTCGCAGCCCAAGGGCTAAGCGCCAAACGGACAAACTACCTCAGATAAGTAATTCTGATCCCCCAAGATCTTTTGCCCGCCTAGTGCGGGCATTTTTTTGTCTGCCGATTGTGGCGGCGCAGTCGTCGGGGTAGTCTGCGCCGCCGTCCGCGCGAAAATCTGCCGTGTTCCCGCTACGCGACGACAATCCGCATTTCCTTACCCCGTACGTAACCTACGGCCTGATCGCGCTGAACCTGCTTTCCTGGCTGCTGTTGCAGGGTCTGGGCAGCGACCCGACGCTGCCGCAGTCTGTCTGCACCTACGGCCTGATCCCGGGCGACCTGCTGGACCGGCTGCCGGACGGCACCTCGATCCAGGTCGGTCCGAATACGCTGTGTGTTATTGCCCCCGGCGCTGCCTGGCCGAGCCTGTTCTCGTCGATGTTCATGCACGGCGGCTGGATGCACATGCTGTCGAACATGTGGTTCCTGTGGATCTTCGGCAACAACGTCGAAGACTCGATGGGCCACTGGCGCTTCGCGGTTTTCTACCTGCTCTGCGGCCTCGTTGCTGCCGGCCTGCAGGTCGTCTCCAATCCCGACAGTGCCATTCCGATGGTCGGTGCGTCGGGAGCGATCGGCGGCGTGATGGGCGCGTACGTGCTGCTGTATCCGCGGGTCAACGTGCACATGCTGATTTTTCTGGGTTTCTTCGTGACTACGGTCGCGGTGCCGGCGATCTTCATGCTCGGCTACTGGTTCCTGATTCAGCTGATCGGCGGGTTCGGCTCGCTGGGCCGGGCCGGCGGCGGCGTCGCCTTCTGGGCGCATGTTGGCGGCTTCGTTGCAGGCGCCGCGCTGATCCTGCTGTTTCGTGACCCGCAGCTGCTCGCCCGGCATCCATATCACGGCTGGTCGTCGAGCGGCGGCAGTCGGCCCTGGCGTCGGCTGCGCTGAGCCGCGGGATCAGTCTGCCGGGCCGGCAATTGCGCTGCGCGCCGGGAAGCCCGGACTGAGGTCTTTCAGGTACAGGTTGGCCATGTAGCTGATCGGCGCCATCGGGCATTCGATCCAGCTGATTAACCGCCAGTCAGCCGTGCGCTGCCGCCACAGCGTCACGACGTGATCGTCCCCGCCCATCGCCTGGCCGCGCCACTGGAAGGGCGCACCGTCGGGCATGCGCGCGTCCGGCGCGAACAGGATGTCCCAGCGCATCCTGAACACGGCCAGCAACAGGTCCTCGGCCAGCGGCTTTTCTTCGATGTCGCGAAAGCGCAGGTCGACTCGTTCGTGGAACTGTTCATTGTGCCGCCAGTAGTCGCGGACGGCCTGCCAGCCGGTCAGCAGCCCGTCTAGTTCCTCCGGCTTGTAAACTGGCTGCGAATCCTCCGCGTCCCAGAAACTCTCCAGCCGGGCCGCGTCGTTCTCGCGCCAGGC